>NZ_DATMTE010000087.1:0-9000 GCF_035564935.1 Chitinophaga sp.
GCCCGTAAACACCGCCGTGATAGCCGTCAATAAAATAATGCTCCTGGGCAAAAGATGCCTGCGCCGCAGCGGTGAGTAAAGCCGCCAGGCAAATATTCTTCAGTTTCATGCTGTTGTTAAAGGGCCAAGTCCGGGTTTTTCTGAACTTCAGCTAATGGTAATGGAAATTGAAAATCTGTTTCTTCGAAACTCCGCAGGTGATTGGGGGCTTTGTATCCAACCAGGTTGGTCATGCTGCCGCGCGCCACATCAAAGGCTTTGCGGGTACGCAGCATATCGTACCATGTCTGAAATTCAAAACAAAGTTCCCAGTATCTTTCCTTAAGAATATCATCTGTTGTTAAAGTGGCTGGTTTGGGCGCTGCAGGAAATGCCCGGTGGTGCACTGCATAAAACGCATCTATCGCAGTAGCATCCGATGTGGCGCCTCCATCAACAACGCTTTTTGCTTCTGCGCACAGCAACAATATATCTGCATAGCGTATCAGCGGGAAATTAGCGCCTGAGCGGCCGGTTTTCTCTGCTTCATCATCCCAGAACTTGAAAACATAAGGATCCGGGAAGAAAACGGTTTCTGCAGGATTCCCGTAACGCGCGTGTTTGGTATAGAAAAAAACCTGTTCCTGTTTACGTTGATCGTTCGCAGCAAATGAATTATAAAATGCAGCAGTAGGCGCCATTGCCCCGCCGTAGGCCGATTGTATGGAAACAGGCTGACTGGGATATGGCAGGTATGCCCAGTGGATGTTGCTCACCGCCACCGTAGGATGGCGTTGCAGCATGAAAATATGCTCCCTGGTGTTTTGCACTACCGGGTTGCGCAGATCGCTGTATTGTTCAAACAGGGAAAACTGGTGACTATCTACCACTTCCATCGCCTTATCGTAAGCCAGCTGGTAATAAGGCTTCCCTTTCTGTAACGGATAACCGGCCATAGTGATGTATACTTTTGCCAGTAAGGATTTTACTGCGCCCAGGCTTGCATGGCCGCTGGGGTCTATCCACGGGAGGCCCGCGTTTTCCGCTGTTTTCAGGTCTTTCACAATCTGTTCATACACTGCCTCTTTGGGAGAGCGGCGTATTTTTACATCATTGATATCTTTGGTAGTAGTAAGTTTCAGGGGGATATCGCCCCAAAGCCGTACTGCCTGGAAGTAATACCATGCCCGCAGGAAATACGCCTCGCCGAGATAACGTTGTTTTGTTATTTCATCTACCACGGAAGTAATGCTTACATTTTCGATCACGCTGTTGCAATTCTCCACGGGGTAATAGGTGGCATTCCACCATCCCTGCAATCTTGAGTTGGCGTTATCGAGCCTGTCCAGCCGCAGGAACTGGTCGTCTTCAAAGCCCGACGGCCTTGGCCTGCGACTGTACCCGGTGATGTATTCCAGCGAATACACAGGGCTTACCGCTACGCCGATGTTGATCACAAAGGGAGTAGCAAGACCGTCGTAGGCGCCATTCACCGCAGCGCTCACCTGTTCAGGCGTTTTATAGTAATGCGACTGGTTGAGCGAACCCGAAGGTTCTTCTTCCAAGAATTTGTTGCAGGAGGCAACCAAAAATATCATCCCCAACAGAACCAATTGTTTCATATTTCAATTCTTTTCAGAATGTAACATTCAGTGTAAACGACAGCGTTTTCGCTTTCGGGTACTGGTACAGATCCACTCCCTGGTTAAAGTCGCCATCAAATGAGGAGGCTTCGGGATCGTACCCTTTATACTTTGTGAACAGGAAATAGTTTTCCGCGCTGGCGGTGATCACGGCAGATTTGATGTGATACCGCGAGAGCCAGTCTTCCTTCAGCCGGTACGCCAATGCAATATTGCGTATGCGAAGAAAAGTGCCTTTTTCTATATAATAGCTGTCCATTTCGTTGTCAAGTCCATCCTGTGGCAGCCGTAATGCGGCGTTCATCCCTCCCTGGTGTTGCGGCGTCCATGCGTTGAGCAGGCTGCTGTAACTATTGGTGGTGGGTGCTGCGCTTTCCATGATCATCCTGGTAAAGTTTGCCAGGCTATGGCCATAGATCGTTTGCAGATCTACCAGCAATGAAAAACTTTTGTAGGTAAAAGTATTACCCATGCTTGCTTCAAAATCGGGCATGCCGTTGCCAAGTACGGTACGGTCGTTGGCATCTTTTACTTTATTATTATTCAGGTCTGCATACTTCAGATCGCCGGGCTTTTTGCCATAGGTAGCGGCTTCCGCTGCTTCATCTGTACCCCAGGTACCCAGGCGCTGGTAGCCGTAAAATTCGTTCAGCGGCCGGCCTGCCATGATGCGGCCGGCCCATGGATACATGATATCCCCGTTCAGTTCCAGCACGCGGGAGCGGTTCATGGAATAGATCAGGGAAGTATTCCATGAAAAGCTTTTGCGCCGGATGTTGTTGGTCACCAGCGATAACTCCAGGCCCCTGTTGCGGATGGAACCGATATTGTCAAAAACGCCTTCGTACCCGGTGGTGGCAGGCATCAGCCGGTAGTACAGCAGGTCTTTTGTTACGCGGTTATACACATCCCCGGTGAACTGCACCCTGTTGTCGAACAAGGAAACATCCAGTCCTATATTCAGCTGGTGGGCTTTTTCCCATTTAAGGTTGCTGTTGCCCAATGCTTCCAGCGTTACTGCCGGCGCCACCTGGCCGTTGAATGCTACCTGGCTGCTTCTCAGCCTGTCTTGTGTTACATAGTCACCAATATCTGCGTTGCCCACAATGCCATAGCTGCCCCGTATCTTCAGATCGCTGATGCTGCGCACATCGCGTAAAAACGGTTCTGAAGATAAACGCCATGCCCCCGAGAAGCTGGGGAAATAGCCGTATACGTTATTGGCTCCAAAGCGCGACGAGCCATCTGCACGGAAGGAAAATCCGAACAGGTAACGGCTGTCGTAGTCGTAATTAAACCGCATGTAATACGAGTTCATGGCCGTGTTACTGGTGCCCGATTGCGGCCGTTGCGGTACCAGTCCTGTTTGCAGGCTGTTGTAAGAAAAGAAGTCATCAAAGAAACCTTCGCTTCCTGCCTGCGTGGTCATGTTCCCGAAGTAGTACCAGCTGGCACCGCCAACGGCTGTTACCTTATGTTTACCGTACTGGTTGTTCCAGGTAATATAATCCTCTGTGGTCCAGGAGCCGGAGTTCCCGTTGGTGCGCGTAGCTACGCCCTGTTGTGTATCCGAGTACCCGCGGATATCGCGGCCGGAGTAATACAGGTTGTAAGTGGCACCGGTTTGCCCGCTTAAACCTGCGGTAATATGCAGCTTGCTGTTCAGCCGGATGGTCGTTACCAGGTTCCCCATGGTATATGTTTTCCCCGCCACCGATTTTACTTCCCGCATCAATCGCACCGGGTTTTCAGAATCCTCTGCACCGGGATAGTCCCCTTTGCGGGAATAGGTGCCGTCGGCATACTGGACCGGGAGGAAAGGCAGGAACTCATAGATCTGCCTCACCGCGTTCAGTCCGAATGTATTGATGTCTACATTATTTTGTTTTGACGCCCCGCTGTTGATCACCGCCTGCACATGCAGCCATTTGGACACATCCCAGCCCAGGTTAATAAACCCGTTCACCTGTCGTGAATAGCTATTGATAAGGATGCCCTGCTGGTCGTTATAAGAAAGATTGACCAGTGCGGAAAAGCCGTCTTTACCAGCCGACAGCGACAGGGAATGTTCATGCGATACCGCCACGCGGCTGGCTTCCTCCTGCCAATCGGTGTTATATTTCGGTGTACCGTCTGCGTTAAATAATTCTTCTTTGCGCACAAACTGCCACGACGGATCCAGGTGCGGCGCCGTGCGACCGGGCAGGTATTCATATTCCCGTTTAAACATCTCCAACGCCTGATCCGCGTCCATCAGCTTCACTTTACGGGCCAGTGTGCCGAAGCTCACTGTATTCCGGAATGAAATACCCGGACTGCTTTTAGTGCCTTTCCGGGTGGTGATCACAATCACCCCGTTGGATCCTCTTGCCCCGTAAATTGCAGAGGCGGCCGCGTCTTTCAGCACATCCACCGATGCTACGATGTTGGGATCAATGATCAGCGGGTCGGCCCCCACTATGCCGTCTACCACGTACAGCGGGCCGTTGTAGGCATTGATGGAACCGGTACCTCTTATTTTTACGATAGGATTGCCGCCGGGTTTACCGGAGTTCATCATCACGCTTACCCCGGCTACTTTTCCAGCCAGTCCCTGCATCAGGTTCATGGTAGTAGGGCGTTCCTTTATGGCATCGCCGCTTACCGTGCCTATAGCCGTTGTAAGCTTTTCTTTGCTGGAAGTGCCGTAGCCAATTACCACCACTTCCTTCAGGGAGGAATACCGCGGCGAGAGGGACACGTACAACATATTCACTCTTTCTACCGGGACTTCCTGTTCGCCAAAACCGGGAAGGGCAAAGCGCAGGGTATCGCCCTGCTCTGCATGAATGCTGAAGGTGCCATCCGCATCCGTCATCAAACGGGGCGGCGCTCCTTTCCGCATCACGTATACACCCGGCAACGGGTTGCCGTTGGTATCGGTTACCCTGCCCGTTAATACCGAAGCCTGGTTGGCAGGCTGCGGTTCTTTCCGTGTGATGAGGATGTTCCTTCCACGTAGTTCATATTGTAATCCTGCCGGAAGGAGTTTCAGCACCTGCTCCACGGAAATATTTCTTTTATTAACAGTTACTTTTCCACTTTTTGTTATTTCAGAAGGGCTGTATACAAACCGGAACGTAGTGGCTGCTTCCACCTGTTCAAACACTTTATCGAGCGTTTCGCCGGTAACATGTACATCTACCACGGTGTGTTTTAATTCTTCTGTTACGGCAGATTGCGCGGCTATGCGCGGCGGGTACAGGCAGCACAATGCCAGCACCAGGCGGGCAAGCCACCCGGGCACCATGTGCAGGCACTCCGCTGTTTTCACTTTCATAACCCGAATTTATCACGCCCTAAGGCTAACCCCATCCGTTTTTATTTATTTGGTTGTCTCTTTTTTATATACCAGGTATTCGTTGCTGCCCGGCTCCTGCCGGTAGCTGCACCCGTAAATTTCACACAACATGCCCAGCACGTTCTTAAACGGTACGTTGGCATCGAACCGGGCGGTGATCAATGAACTGGCAATCTGTTCGCTGGCAAACCGGATACGTACATCATACCGGCGTTCCAGTTTATAGGCAATATCGCGGAACAGGGCTTTTTTAAAGATCAGCTGTCCCTGTGTCCAGGCGCTGGCATCTGCTGCAGCGATATCATTCTTTTCCAGTTGATCCGTTGCCGCATGGTAAACTGCCTGCTGGTTGGCAACAAGCGTGGTAGTACTACTTCCATTGTTACCTACGGCTATTTTACCGCTGGCTACTGTTACCGTTACTTTTGCCGACGGCGTGTAGGCGTCGATGTTAAAGCTGGTGCCAAGTACATTCACCTCCAGTTTACCGGCATGTACGATAAAAGGATCGTTTTGGCGGGAAGTTACTTCAAAGTATCCTTCTCCCTCCAGCCAGATCTCACGGGCTTTATGTTCCTCATATTTTACTTTACTGTCTACATTCAGCCATACCAGGCTCCCATCCGGCAGGGTGATCTTTTTAATGCCGTTCCCCCCTGTTTGTTCCGTTACCATCGCCTTTGCCATTTCCTGCGGGGCACTGCGTTCGCGGACCAGGTAAAATCCGCCGGCGGCAATGAGCAGCGCTACCGTAGCGGCTACCAGCCAACGAACAGACCTATGGCTCACCTTCAGCTGCGGTTCGGCTGCTTCCACCTGCCGGCTGATGCGCAGGAAGAGCAGTTGTTCCAGCGCGGTGCGTTGCTCCGGGCTGAATTGGGAAGTGAGGCCCGGATCATTTTCGAAAGACCTGTACCAACCGTCTACCTCGCTGATTTCTTTATCAGTGGCAGTACCGTCCAGGTATTTATCCAATAATTCTTTTAACCGGGTGTTATTCATATCCATAAGTCTCTCTAACATTAGACACCTGAAAAATGGCTTACCGCCATTATCCGCCAAAATAGTTTGAAATTTGCCCACACAACAGCACCAGCGACACGAGGCACCAGAACAGGAAATAATGATATTGCTTCAGGTGCGAGCGTAATATTTTCAGGGCTTTTACCATGTGCTTTTCCACTGTATTCACCGAAATATTAAGCTGCCGGGCAATGTGCTGGTACGACAACTGCTCTCTCCTGCTCAGGTAAAATACTTCGCGGCACTTTTCCGGCATGCTGGCACAGGATTCATCGATATGCCGCTGCAGTTCCTTCAATTGCAGCGTGCTGGCGGCGTCGGACTGGTAAAGACCGCTGTCGTTCAGCACATGCTGCTGATACGTGTTACGCACCAGTTGGGAACGTACATTATTCAGTACCCTGTTTTTCAGTGAGGTGTGCAGGTAATTACGAAGCGAAGTATTAAGGGAGATAGTTTCCCTTTTCAGGTAAAGGTCTACCAGAAGGTTTTGAACAAGCTCCATGGCCGCTTCCTGCACTTTTACGCGCCGGTAGGCGGCATCCAGCAACTCCTGCCAGAAGCGTTTGTAGATATCCTCAAACGCGTCTTTGTGTCCCTGTTTCACAAGCAGGAACAACTCTTCATCTGTATACGTGGAAAAATCTTTTCGCATCGACATCAATTCGAACTACGGGCTAATTTAATCGTTTCGCCACTATTTTCTTAATGTCGGTACGAAAATTACCGGCAGCCGCGTTTTCAGTGGCTGCTCAGTGAAAAAGGTTTATCCTCCGTGGCGATACCCCGGTTCACTGCCGGCTGGTTGCCCATTTCCAGGTGAAGTACGCCGCCGTTTATAATATCGGCATGGCGCAGCCAGTTATGCGGCCAGGGCTTGCCATTGAGCGTGGCCGACTGGATATATACATTCTCCGGGCTGTTGTTGCGGGCTTCCACTACAAATTTCTTCCCGTTTTCAAGCGTCACTGTCATTTTCGGGAACAACGGGCTGCCAATCACGTATTGGTCAGTGCCGGGGCATACACTATAGAAGCCCATGGCGCTCATTACGTACCATGACGACATCTGGCCCTGGTCTTCATCTCCCGGGTACCCATTCTCACCTGCGCTATATAGTTTACTCATCACCTGCCGCACATGCGCCTGTGTTTTCCAGGGCTGCCCGGCGTAATTATACAGGTAGATCATATGTTGTATTGGCTGATTGCCGTGCGCATACTGGCCCATATTGGCATTCACCATTTCCGTCATTTCGTGGATCATTTGTTTGTACCAGCCCACGTTCACTTTATTAGGCGCGCTGAATACGGAATCCAGTTTTGTGATAAAAGGCGTATCGCCCCCCATCAGCTGAATAAGCCCCCGTATATCGTGGAATACCGACCATTGCCAGTGCCAGGCGTTTCCCTCTGTATAAGGGCCGCCCCATTCATAAGGATCAAAGTTTTCCAGCCAGCTGCCATCCAGCTTGCGGCCACGCATAAAGCCGGTCACGGAATCGTACTGGTTTTTATAATTATACATGGTGCGACCAAAAACATATTGATAGAAATTATTACCGGTGAGTTTTGCCAGTTGATACCCACAGAAATCGTCGTACGCATATTCCAGTGTTTGCGAGGTGCTGCCATGCGATTCCGGGAAGCTTACATAGCCCAGCTGGTAATATTCCTTCCAACCGGCGCGGCCATTGGCGCCGCCCCAGGGACCTTTGTTCATGGCTTCATGAAAATAAGCGTCCAGCGCTTTTTTTGGGTCAAAGGTCCGGATACCTTTTACCCAGGCATCCGTTAACAGTGAAATGGCGTGATTGCCGAGCATTCCGCCTGTTTCACCGGGAAAGGACCAGGCCGGGAACCAGCCGCATTGTTGCTGCGCGTCCAGCAGCGCCTGCATGTACCGGCCTTCCATAGTAGGGTGCAGGATGGTGTTTAAGGGGAACTGTGCGCGGAAGGTGTCCCAGAAACCGTTATCGGTGTACATATAGCCGTTATGCACTTTGGCATCATAAGGGCTGTAGTAGTAAGGCTCTCCTTTGCTGTTGTATTCAAAAAAGGTATGTGAGAAAAGATTTGCACGAAACAGGCAGGAATAAAAAGTGGCTTTGTCTTTTTCCGATCCGCCTTCCGCCAGCACCCTGCCAAACAGGGTATTCCATACTTTTGCGGCCGCCGCTTTTGTTTGTTCCAGCCTGGTAAAGGACTTGAGTTCCTGCTGCCAGGTGAGTTCCGCCTGTTCGGGACTGATATAGGAAGAAGCCACCCTTGCCTGCACTGTAGCGCCGTTTTTAAAACGGATATATGCGCCGGCGCCTTTTCCTTCTGCCGACAGGCTATCGGTAAAAACCCTGTTATTTACATTCTCCCAGGTGCCGCTGGCCTCAAAAGGTTGATCGAACACAATGACGAAGAAGTTCTTAAATCCTTTTGGTATAAAGCGGCCGTTGGTAACATACCCGGTGATCTTCCTTTCTGCCGGGAATATTTGTACGCCGCTCAATGCGTTGTATCCATCCAGTACAACGTAGGCGGGCTTTTTGGCCGGAAACGAAAAGCGCAGGTGAGCGCCTCTTTCCGTGGGCGATAATTCGGTAGTGATCTTATTGTCGAAAGTTACCTTGTAGTAATCCGGACGGGCTATTTCATTGGTATGACTGAATGCGGAGGCGCGTTCATCTTCCCCTACCGTAAGTTTTCCTGTAACCGGCATGAGGCTGAATACCGCATAATCGCCTACCCATGGGCTGCATTGATGCGTTTGCTGGAAGCCCCGGATGGTATTGGCTTTATACTGGTATTTCCAGCCATCGCCGTTTTTGCCAGTTTGGGCCGACCAGGCATGCATGCCGAAAGGCAGCGCTGTAGAGGGATGCGTGTTACCACTGCTGAGTGCAAATTCAGAATTGGTACCTTGTAAGGTATTGGCATAGGATACCAGCTCCTTTTGCTGAGCGGTTGCCGCGAGGGTGGAACTGCAAAATAAAATAGTGAATATCCGGCAGGTGTTTTTTAT
>NZ_DATMTE010000088.1:0-3484 GCF_035564935.1 Chitinophaga sp.
TGTGGCGGCCTTTCTAAAGATATTATCGCTATCGCTTATCTTCTGTTTAATTTGCTCATGAGCCGCAGTATTTCCAGGTATAACCATACCAGGGTAACCATCAAACCAAAAGATGCATACCACTCAAAATATTTGGGAGCCCCCTGCAAAGCACCTTGCTCTATCATGTCAAAATCCATGATCAGGTTCAATGCCGCAATAGCTACCACCACCAGGGAAAATATAATTCCAAAGGTACCGCTGCTGTGGATCAGCGGCATTTCAATGTTAAACATGCGCAGTACAATGGCAATCAGGTAAAAGATACCGATACCCAGGGTAGCTGTCATCACAATTGATTTAAAACGCTCGGTGGCCCGGATAACTCCTGTACGATACAGGATCAGCATGGCGATAAAAGTACCAAATGTTAAGCCTACAGACTGCATCACAATGCCAGGCCATTTTGCTTCAAACATGGCGGAAATAGCACCCAGGAATAAACCTTCTGCTATAGCGTATGCGGGGGCAAGATAAGCCGACCATTCTTTCTTGAAAATGATGACCAGGGCCAGTATAAATCCGCCGATAGCACCACCAAATGCCAATGGCATTACACTGCCGCTATTCCTGTAAAATTCTCCCCATGAAAAAACAGCTGCCGCCATTAACATCAGGAGCATAAAAGACATTTTATTCACGGTACCACGGATCGTCATGGTTTCCCCTGCAATGTGAGGCGCTTTATCAAATACACTTTGCTTCAGTACAGGGTTGTTCGATTGAAAGAGTGCCATAAAGTATAGTTTAAATTTATGGGTTAAAAATACGATTTGATTTGATACCAGTAGCAGTTATCCTGCCTAAAACGGGTAAAATTAGCATTTCTATAACCATAACTTCCCGTTATCAGCCATAACTATAAGTAATGGGAATGCTTTATTCCGGCAATAATAGTCTACTAAAGTTGTGTACTTTTGTGATCGGATCGGGAATAATATTGCAGGCCAGTGGGTTCCTAGCTCCCGATTACCTAAATTTACATCTTTAAAAAGAATACCTTAAAAGATAAAATAGATGCCTAATACTTCGATTCAACAGCTGGAGGATGTAGTGATAAAATTTGCAGGCGACAGTGGAGACGGGATGCAGTTAACAGGTACCCAGTTTTCAAATAATACCGCGTTGTTCGGCAATGACCTGAGCACTTTCCCCGATTTCCCGGCGGAGATCCGTGCCCCGATAGGTACATTACCTGGTGTGAGCGGTTTCCAGCTTCACTTTTCTTCTAACAGGATATTTACCCCGGGCGATGCCTGTGATGTACTGGTAGTAATGAACGCCGCCGCATTGAAGGCCAACCTGAAAGGACTAAAAAAAGGCGGTATTATCCTCGCCAATACAGATGGCTTTGATGCCAAAAACCTTCGCCTGGCCAATTACCCCGAAGGCGTAAATCCACTGGAAGACGGCTCCCTGGCCGCTTACCAGCTGCATACCATGGACGTAACCAAAATGACGCGCGAAGCGCTGAAGGATACTACCCTGGGTATGAAAGAAAAGGACCGTGCGAAAAACATGTTCGTGCTGGGCTTCCTGTACTGGCTGTACGACCGTAACATGGAAAACACGGAAGTATTTCTCCGGGAGAAATTCGGCAAAAAACCGGAGATCCTGGAAAGTAACCTGAAAGTACTGCATGCCGGCTATAACTTTGCTGATACCGTGGAAGCTTTTACCACCCGCTACCGTGTGGAGAAAGCCCGGATGGAACCAGGTACCTACCGCAGCATTACCGGTAACACCGCCCTGGCTTACGGCCTGGTGGCCGCTTCGCAGAAGGCCAACCTACCGCTGTTCCTGGGTACCTACCCCATCACGCCGGCTTCCGATATCCTGCATGAACTGAGCCGCTTTAAGAATTTTGGTATCCGTACCTTCCAGGCGGAAGATGAAATTGCAGGTATTACCTCCGCTATTGGCGCCTCCTATGGCGGCCATATGGGAGTTACCACCACTTCAGGCCCGGGTATGGCGCTGAAAGGTGAGGCAATGGGATTGGCCGTAATGCTGGAAATACCACTGATGATCGTTGATATTCAACGTGGAGGACCTTCTACCGGCCTGCCTACCAAAACAGAACAATCCGACCTGTTACAGGCATATTACGGCCGAAACGGGGAGTGCCCCATGCCAATTGTTTCCGCATCCACTCCTGCCGATTGTTTCGATGCTGTGTTTGAAGCCTTCAGGATCGCGGTAAAGCATATGACACCGGTTATTTTCCTCAGCGACGGCTATATCGCCAATGGTTCCGAGCCCTGGCGCTTCCCTAAAGCAGCAGACCTCCCCGGTATTGAAGTGAAATTCAAGAAAGGACTGGAGGAAGGAGAGGAGCAATTCCTGCCTTACCACCGCGATGAAAACCTGGTGCGCCCCTGGGCAGTACCGGGCACACCCGGCCTGGAACACCGTATTGGCGGCCTGGAAAAACAGAACATCACCGGTAACGTTAGCTATGATCCTGAAAATCACCAGCTGATGGTGAAGATCCGCCAGGAAAAAGTAGATAAGATCGCCGATCATATTCCTTTACAGAAAATAGAACTTGGCCCGGAAAAAGGGAAAGTCCTCGTATTAGGCTGGGGATCTACCTATGGCGCCATCAAAAGCGCTGTACTAGACCTGCTGGCAGAAGGACATGAAGTAGCGCATGCACATATCCGCTACATCCGTCCGTTCCCCAAAAACCTGGGAGAAATACTGCACAGCTACGATAAAGTACTGATTCCTGAAATCAATAATGGCCAGCTGATCAAAGTGATACGCGACCAGTTCCTCATTGACGCACAGGGTTATCATAAAATTATGGGCGTACCTATTACAAAAGGCGAACTGATCACAAAGATCAAAGAAATGCTCGCGTAAGGTATTGCCGGATATTATTTTAAAGTACACAATAAAAAATCCTGTCCGTTGTGACAGGATTTTTTGTATTTTCCTTTATGGAAAGACATTTACAGCTACTACTTTCCCACGAAAATATTGTTAGTTTAAGTCAACTATTATGAATAGTCTTTTCAGGTTTTTGTTTACCACTATCACAGTAGCTGTATTGTATTTGCAGGCAGGCGCCCAAACCAATACTTTCGAAGTGCGTATTGCCAACCATGCTGTAGGAACCATTGAAGCTAACCGTAAACTTACCGGCGCTGCCAAAAGTATCGTTATAAAAACACGGATCCAGATAATGCTTTCAAAGGTCAACAGCGACATTGTAAGCGAATACAATAACAACATACTGACCAATGCAAAGGTATCCCGTGTATCCGGTAAATCGGGAGAGGACAAACAAACTATTGTAAAGCGTAACGGTAAAGAATATACGATAATAGTGAACGGGGCGAAGTCGGTGATAGATGCTGAAATAGAAGAGTGTGTGGCAGATCTTTACTTCGGGGAACCCAGGCAGGTAAACCGTGTGTTTTCTGAAACACTGGGCCGT
>NZ_DATMTE010000089.1:0-10409 GCF_035564935.1 Chitinophaga sp.
TAAACAGCAAATATGATCCTTACTTCGCTTCTTGATAACGATTTTTACAAATTTACCATGCAACACGGCGTTGTCAAATTATTTCCGAAGGCCCGTGCCCGTTATACTTTTATTAACCGCGGGCATCATTCCTTTCCTCCCGGTTTTGCGGAAGCCCTCCGGGAGGCGGTCAATACAATGCAGCTGCTGCAGCTCAGCCCGGAAGAAAAAGATTACCTGGCGGTAACCTGCCCCTACCTCGACCCTACGTATCTCGATTTCCTGCAGGGTTACCGCTATAACCCTGCGGAGGTACATATTGCCCAGCAGGGCGATAGCCTGGAAGTACATGTAGATGGCTACTGGTACCGCACCATCCTCTGGGAAGTACCCCTGATGTCGCTCATCTGCGAGCTGTATTACCAGCTAACCGGGCAGGAACGGGTACCCGACGAAGAAGTGATCGCCATTACCCGTAATAAGATTGAGAAATATAAAGAGATGGACATCACCATTGCAGATTTTGGCTCCCGGCGCCGGCATTCCCTCGCGGTTCATAAGCTGGTGGTGAAAACGCTCCGCCAGTACGGAGAAGGGGCCTTTATTGGTACCAGCAATGTACACCTTGCCATGCGGAACGGGGTGAAGCCCGTAGGCACCCATGCGCATGAATGGTTTATGTTCCATGCGGCCAAATACGGCTTCAAGATGGCCAATATGCTTGGACTGGAGAACTGGGTACAGGTATACCGGGGCGACCTGGGCATCGCCCTCTCCGATACTTATACCACGCCTGTTTTCTTTGAACAGTTCGATAAGAAATTCGCCCGGCTGTTCGACGGGGTGCGGCACGACAGCGGTGACCCTATCTTATTTGCCGACCGTACCATTGCCCACTACAGGGGTAAGAACGTAGATCCGCTTAGCAAAACCATCATTTTTTCAGACGGGCTCAATTATGAAAAAGTAGCTGATATTGCTGCCTATTGCAGGGGAAAAATAGGGATGTCGTTTGGCATTGGTACCAACTTTACCAACGATGTGGGATTAACCGCCCTGAATATTGTAATTAAGATGTACGAGGCCCTGCCTGAAGATGCGCCCCGTTGGACGCCCGTAGTGAAATTGTCGGACGTGAATGGCAAGTATACCGGGGATCCCCGGATGATTGAACTGGCGAAGGAAATGCTGGATATCTGACGGCAGGCCGGTTACCCGGTTCTACCCAAACGCCTGGTTATGGTTCCCGGAGCCGTGATCCTGCATCTGCAGCCTTACAGCCCCGGGAACCCTTCGCTTCATTACCAGGTACCCAGGCCGATGCCCGTGTCCCCGTCGGCCACATTGCCGGATTCAAAGCCCTTTTTGAACCAGAACATTCTTTGTTCGGAGGTACCATGGGTAAAGGCATCCGGTACCACCTGGCCTGTACTGGCCTGTTGCAGCCGGTCGTCGCCCACTGCACTGGCAGCGCTCAGCCCCGATTCAATATCTCCCGGGTCCAGGAACGGCCTGATCTTATTAGCGCGGTTAGCCCAAACGCCTGCCAGGAAATCTGCCTGCAGTTCCAGCATCACCGATAATTTATTGTATTCCTTTTCGCTGAGCCGGGAACGCATGGCCTGCAATTTATCGCTGATGCCCAACAGGTTCTGTACGTGATGCCCTACTTCGTGTGCAATCACATATGCCTTTGCGAAATCGCCTTTTACCCCGAACTGCTGTTCCAGTTCATCAAAGAAAGAGACGTCCAGGTACACTTTACGGTCGGCCGGGCAGTAAAACGGCCCCATAGCTGATTCCGCAAAACCACAGCCGGAATTGGTACCCTTTTCAAATGACACCATGCCCGGTACTTCGTAGGTTTTGTTCCTTTCCTGGAATCCCTGCTTCCATACCCTTTCGGTACTGCGCAGTACTTTGGAAGACATCACCTCGAAGGCATTGGCATTTTCCTTTGTGAGTTTTTCAGCAGTGCCTGCCTGCTCCTGACCGGGAGCAGCCTGTTGAACCACCTGCATTACCTGCTGTGGGTCCTGCTTAAAGATCAGGGCCAGCACTATAATGATAACGGTGCCAATACCGCCGCCTACACCGATTTTGCGCATACCGCCACCGGTTCGTTTCTCGACGTTTTCGCTCATTTCTTCATCATCAAGACGCATAGTAGATTTTAAATTTTAGGGGTGAAGATTCTTACCCCGAATGTACATTTTTCATCGTTAATTCCGCTCATTTCCCGAAGGGTAAACAAAAGCATTTTTCAGCTGTTAAATAATCATTGCCATTCCTCACTTTTAAATACCCGCGTATATGAAAATAAAACAGATCCTCCTGGCCGCAAGACCTAAAGGGCTTCCCGTAGCCGGCAACTTCGAAACCGTGGATGCAATTTTGCCGGAGCTGCAGGATGATGAGGTGATGGTAAAGCCCCTCTATTTCTCCGTAGATCCGTATATGCGTGGCCGTATGAACGATGCACGCTCGTACATCCCTCCCTTCCAGGTAGGCGAGCCTATTGAAAGCGCTGGTGTGGGAGAAGTAATGCATAGCAAAAGCGCATTGTTTAAAACCGGCGATAAAGTAATGAGCAGCGGTCCCCGCCCCTTTCTGCCCTGGGCCACCGCCGCCATTTTCCCGGCCGCACACCTGCGTAAGATCGACGACAGCATTCCGCTTACCTATTACCTTGGCCTGTTGGGCGTACCAGGGCTTACCGCTTACTTTGGCCTCATTGATATCGGCAAACCCAAAGCCGGGGAAACCGTAGTGGTGTCCGGCGCCGCCGGCGCTGTAGGTATTATTGTGGGGCAAATTGCCCGCATACTGGGTTGCCGCGCAATAGGCATTGCCGGCGGCGCCGAAAAAATAAAGCTGCTCACCGATACTTTTAACTTTGATGCCGCTATCGATTATAAAGGGAATCATAACATGGATGCCGCCATTGCCGCCGCTTGTCCCAATGGTGTGGATATTTATTTCGATAATGTAGGCGGCGATATTTCCGATGCGGTGATCAAACACCTTAATTTCTTTGCCCGTGTGCCGCTTTGCGGACAGATCGCCCTGTATAATTCCACGGAAACGCCTGTAGGACCACGTATTCAGCCCATTATGGTAACCAGGAGTATCCTCATGCAGGGGTTTATTATAGGTAACTACGCCAGCAGGTTTGGCGAAGGCTTCAAACAATTGTCGGAATGGGTGAAGGCAGGGAAAATAAAATACACCGAAACCGTGGAGGAAGGATTTGATCAGCTGCCCGCCGCCTTACTCGGATTATTTTCGGGAAGAAACAGCGGTAAGATGGTAGTGAAAGTGTAATTTTGAGTATGACAAATGCAGTTGTTCATACCCGCGTTAAGAAAGTAGCTGCTGAAAGTGTTACAGACGCCAGTGATACGCTTGCTACAGAAGATCCACTCGAAATAAGACTGGTGCATGGCCCTTCTCATAACCGCCGGCAACAGAACGTTTCTGTTACTATGCGCACGCCCGGTGAAGATATGGAGCTGGCCGCCGGTTTCCTGTTTACAGAAGGCGTTATCCGTGAACAGCACGCTATCCAGGAAATTATTTTGTCGGAAGATAACAACGGCAGTATCGTTACCGTTCATTTGAAACCTTCCATCGTGGCCCGGTTAGGCAATACCCAGCGTAATTTTGCGGCAACTGCCGCTTGTGGCGTATGCGGCAAAACGGATATGGCCGATATTCATACAGGCGTTTCCGTTAATCAAAGCACCTTTCACCTGGCTGCCGGGAAATTATTCGGCCTGCCTGCGGTACTCCGGAATGAACAAGCCCTTTTTGAATCTACCGGCGGGTTGCACGCTGCCGCACTTTTTGACCGCAATATGGAACTGCTCCTGCTGCGGGAAGATATTGGCCGCCACAACGCGGTAGACAAGCTCATAGGCGCTGCCCTGCAGCAACAATTAGTACCGCTGAACGACTGTGTGCTACTGCTGAGCGGCCGTGCAGGATTTGAGCTGATCCAGAAAGCCGCTATGGCAGGGATACCTGTAATTGCAGCCATCGGCGCACCTTCCAGCATGGCGGTAAAAATGGCTGCCGAATGGAATATTACCCTGCTGGGTTTTTTAAAGGATCAGCGCTTTAATATTTACAGCGGGGCAGAAAGAATTGATGTCACATAAAATATTACCTGTTATGGACAGTGCAGAAAACCCGGTACGGTTTACCGGTATTAAACTGGGGCCACCCAAACAAGTTGCTGCAGGCATTCCGGCAGTAGTATCCAGTATGCGGCACATCCTGGAGGAAATGAATGCCTTCCGGGGAATGAAAGCATTGCTGGAGCTTAACCAGAAAGACGGATTCGACTGCCCCGGATGCGCCTGGCCCGACCCTGACGATGAAAGATCCGGTATTGCCGAATATTGTGAGAACGGCGCTAAAGCAGTGGCGGAGGAAGCCACCAGCAAAAAGGTAACACCCGGTTTTTTCGCGGCAAACAGCGTGGCAGATCTTGGCGCCTTGACAGATTATGAGATAGGTAAAAAAGGCAGGATCGCCCAACCCATGTATCTCGCGCCCGGCGGCACACACTATACACCCATCGCCTGGGCAGACGCGTATAAAATTATTGCCGGTCATCTTCATAAATTATCCTCCCCCAACGAAGCGATATTTTATACCTCGGGAAGAACCAGTAATGAAGCCGCTTTCCTGTACCAGCTGATGGTACGCGAATATGGTACCAACAACCTGCCCGACTGCTCCAATATGTGCCATGAATCCAGCGGCGTGGCCCTGGGCGATGCGCTGGGGATAGGCAAAGGATCCGTTACCTTGGAAGATATACACCAGGCGGAAGTGCTGATCATACTCGGTCAGAATCCCGGCACCAATCACCCGCGCATGCTCACAGCTTTGCAGAAAGCAAAAGCCAACGGCGCTACCATCATCTCTGTAAATCCCTTACCCGAAACAGGTTTGCTCAATTTTCTGAATCCGCAAACCGTGAAGGGAGTACTGAATATAAAAACACATCTTACTGATATTTTCCTGCAGGTAAAGATCAATGGAGATATGGCCTTGCTGAAAGCCTTATCCCTGCTGTTGTTAGAGGAAGAGGAACGTGCGCCCGGTACCGTGTTCGACCAGGCGTTTATCAATGCCAATACACAGGGATACGACAGTTATATTACACACCTGAAAACGCAGTCGCTTTCACAGCTGGTAGCAGACAGCGGTGTGGCGCCTGAACTGGTGCAGCAGGCCGCACAGGCGCTGTTCCATAAAAAGAAGATCATTGCCTGCTGGGCCATGGGACTCACCCAACACAAAAATGCCGTAGATACTATCCGTGAAGTGGTAAACCTGTTGCTGCTGAAAGGCAGTATCGGTAAACCGGGAGCGGGCACCTGCCCCGTACGCGGGCATAGCAATGTGCAGGGCGACAGAACAATGGGCATCTACGAACAACCCTCTAATGCTTTCCTCAACAAGATCCATGATGTATACGGGTTTGAACCGCCAAGAGCACACGGCTTTGATGTGGTGAATGCCATTAATGCCATGCATCGCGGCGATGCAAAAGTGTTTATGGCTATGGGCGGCAACTTTCTTTCCGCTACACCGGACACGTTGTATACCGCAGAAGCATTGCGGAACTGCGACCTTACCGTGCACGTATCTACGAAATTGAACCGCAGCCATGTAGTGCACGGCAAAGAAGCCCTGATACTGCCTTGCCTGGGTCGCAGCGATAAAGACATACAACAGGGTGAGCAGCAGTTTGTAACCTGTGAAAACTCTATGGGAGTGATACAGATGTCGAAAGGCAACCTGCAACCGGTGTCCACCCACCTGAAAAGTGAACCTGTTATTATCTGCGAACTGGCAATGACCTTGCTGGGCGAAAACTCGCGCACACCCTGGGCCAGCTATATAAAACACTACGATCTTATACGCAACGATATTGAGAAAGTGATCCCGGGTTTTGATAACTACAATAAAAGGGTAAGGCATCCCGGTGGTTTTTACCTGCCCAACGGCGCCAGGGACGGGCAATTCAATACCTATAGCGGCAAAGCCAATTTCAATATTGCGGAAGTATTAAGGACTCCCCTTGCCATCGATGAATACATGATGATGACCATCCGCAGCCACGACCAGTTCAACACTACCATTTACGGGCTGAACGACCGTTACCGCGGCATATACCATGAACGGAGAGTGATACTGATGCATCCTGCCGATATCGCAGCCGCCGGTTTCCACCCCGGTGATGTAGTAGACCTTTATAATTATTATGGCAATAAGGAACGGGTGGCTTATGGCTTCATTATTGTATCCTACCATATACCGGAAAGATGTACGGCTACCTATTTCCCGGAAACCAATGTGCTGGTACCGGTAGACAGTGTAGCGGATAAAAGCAATACGCCCACATCGAAACTGGTGATCATCAAAATAAAATCATCGGACATAAAAAGATAACACATGCAACCCATTCTATGGCAGGCATTACAATGGCCTGCAACCGAGTACTTCACGCTGCAGGACAATGGCACCGGGAAGCTGGCTGCCGGTTGTATCAACGGGGTAAGGGATCAACAGCCATTTTGTGTACATTATAAAATAGAGATCACTCCATCCTGGCAGGTATCGTCCTTTCATATTAAACAGGAAGGACCCGCGCCAACGGAACTGAAGCTGACGTCGGATCTTCAGGGGCATTGGTTCGACAAAGACAATAACCACATCGACGCATTTGATAACTGCATTGACATCGATATTTCACTGACTCCTTTTACCAACACCCTGCCGGTGAAACGGCTGCAGTTTGAGCTACAGGAAAGTAAACTGCTGGATATGCTCTATATTAACCTGCCCGAATTTGAGTTGCAGAAAGTGCAGCAACGTTATACCCGCACCGGCCCCCGGGAATACCTGTACGATAATGTGTCCACCGACTTTACGGCGCAATTGCCTTTTGATGAAAACGATATAGTTATAGATTATCCCGGGATCTTCAGGCGTATTATTTACTAAGCACTACAGCCGTTTCACGCACCAGTTCTGCAAAAATATCAGCAGTACTCCAGGCACGCGCCTTTCCTGCCGCCTGCCCCGCCCACATATTCACAAATGCAGGGTTGTCCAGTTCTTTGGCCGCTTTACGGCCAGGTTGCGTTAACACATCCTGGTAAGGATATTCACTGACGGGTAAGCCGGAGGCTTCTATTTCCGTGATCAGGGTATTGCGTACACCCCTTGCCCAACGACCGGATATGGCGCGGGTAAGCAGTGTATCCGTGTCCGTTATATCGGCCAGAGCGGCCTTATGAGCAGGGGTAGCCAAACTTTCATGCGCTCTCAGGAAGAGGCTTCCCATTTGCACACCGGCTGCGCCCAGCATTTTTGCTGCCGCTACTCCCCTGCCATCCATGATCCCCCCCGCGGCAATAACGGGCACGCGCACACGATCAGCTATTTGCGGCACCAGTGCAAAGGTGCCCGTTTTGGGTAGTTCACCCGGCAGGAAGGTGCCCCGGTGGCCACCCGCTTCTATACCTTGTGCAATCACCACATCCGTTCCGGCGGCAGTGAGCACCGTGGCTTCTTCTACAGAGGTAGCAGTGCCCATCAGGAGCACCTGGTGTTGCTTCAGCAATTCAAATCCCGCTGTATCGGGCATACCAAATGTAAAGCTTACGTATTTTATACCGGCAGCGAGGATCGCCGGCAGCTGGTTTCTCCAGGAATGAAAAGGTACTTCGTCAAAATTTACCGGCGGTGCTGCCATCCTGTTGGCGCCATACATGAATTGCAGGAACTCCTGCATATCGTCAAATGTTTTCCGGTCGTAATGCTCCGCAGGCTCATAAACGAAAAGGTTTACGGCAAACGGTTGCTGGGTTAATCCTTTCACTTCACGGATTAACGAGGTCACTTTATCGGGATGCAGTCCGCCCACCGGTAAGGATCCTAATCCGCCACTGTTGCTCACTGCCGCTACCATGGCCGGCGTAGTGATACCTAACATGGGCGCCTGGATCAGCGGATACGTGATCCCCAGCATACGGGTGAGTTCATTCTTCCATTCCATAACACAAAAGGTTTAGTACTATAAATTTACGGAATGCGGGAATTGCCAGCGCATTATTTAGCGGAAGTTCAGCACCGTGGGTGCGCGTAATGCAGAGATGTCAAACCGGAAATCAACAATGGTCGTAATTTCCAGCATCAGCTTATTCATAGGCTTTGGTGCATTGGGGTAATAATATCCCGAAACTTTAATGGTATTCAGCGACAGATTTTCATTACGGACACGGAAACCGCCTCCAAGGCCCATGTAAATAGGATTTCGCAGCAGGTCGTCGCTTTTGTTGGTGATCATAGATGCCTGCAGGGAAGTAAAGAAATTAAATTTGAATCCGAGAAATTTCAGCGGGCTGTAGTACACTGTTTCCGATCCGAGGTTCAGGCGTTGAAAGCCATTGATCATGGTATTCTTATACCCCCAGATGCCGTACTCCATATTGATGTTGAGTGGTTTATTAAAGAACGGGTTTGGGCTGTTCAGGTAGTCGATGTTCAGGAACTGGCGGAACCGCGCCTTGCGGATATTCAGCAGCCGGCTGTAATATTCAAGCCGGGCGTGTATCACGCCGTCTTCCCACGCGTTATTGAGCCAGAAAGTACTAAGTCCTATGGTAGAGTTAAAGAGTCCCTGGTTTTTGGTGGTCCAGTATTTCTGTGCTTCAATGCCGGTGTAGATCCGCCGCCGGTCTTTCCAGCTTTCCCAACCGCTGGTGGCGCTGATATTATATCCCAGTGGGATATCCTCCGTGCGGCCAAACCCGAAGAAATAATGGGCTTTAAAATAATCAATACGGTAAGCCTGCAGTTCCAGCAGGTACAGGCGGTGATTATTGTACACGGGATCGTCTTTATATCTTAGCTGGTCCGGCTTTCGCTGGAACGACAGGTTATAGTGCCTGGCCAGTACCGCGAAGTTGGGCTTTTTGCCGATGGTGCCGTCGTGTTGATAATGATTGATGAAGTTATAGCCGATCCATCCGTCGATAACGGAATAGGTATAATCGCGGTACACGCTGTCGCCCAGCTCCGGTAATGATCCCCTGATATTGATGGACCAGTTTTTTGACAATGCAAAACCGCCCACCAGTTTAGCGGCATTACGGTAAAGCGGCCTGTTGAAATTGATGAACACAGCGCCTTCGAAGGCATTAGTATCCAGCTGGGCGTAATTATTCAGGGTGGTGTATCCCAGGGTCATATCTATAAAAGAGCCCAGCAGGTTGTATTTCGTATACCGTACTTCCGTGTTCCAGGTAGGCGAATAATCGGAACGCCACTGCATCCCTACTTTCAGGCCCTGTCCTGCCCCAAACAGGTCGTTGTTGGAAACGCTGGCCCTGATGTCTTTTGCACTGAACTGGGAAACATCTGCGCCGTATTCAAACAGATCTTTTGTCACTACTTCCACATCGATGGAATCGCTGTTGGCGTTCTTTATATAAATACGCGCATCCTGGATGAAGGGCCTGTTACGCAGGTAACGTTCATTGTCGGCCATTTCAAAAGGTTCCAGCGGCTGATTTTCCCGGAAGAACAATGATTGCCGGATCACCCATTCCCGGGAATCGTAGTGCATACGGTTAGCCAGGTGGATCAATTTCATGCTGGTAGTAAAAGTGGTATCATTGATGTTGCGGGGACCGAATACTTTCACCTTCCTGTAGTAGATATTTCTGATCACTTTGCCCGCAAAGGGGGTAAAATATGCCTCACTTTTAATGATAGTGCTGTCGTTGTCGTTGGAATGTACCGGTTCATCCTGTTTGGTTATCCGTTTTATGAGCGACTGACGGTATTCTTTATTACGTATGGAATCCCGGTACTCCCCGATCTTTTTGAAGAGCCCACTGCTTCTGTGGGGAATAGTGTCTGCTGCGCGCGGGAACTGCTGGCCTTCTGCATGCAGGAAGGCAGGACTATGCAGGCCAATAAGCCAGCATAGGACAGTTAGTGTAGGCCATATTTTGAAATAATTCCTCAATTCTAGCAGCAGGTAACAATTATATCGAAAAAAAATGAAATAGTAACAACCGCAATTATTGTACTTACCGGAATGATAATTGTGTAAAATTGAACGGATTACCTGAAACAAGTGTTACAGACACTATTTGTTTACCTAAAAGTTTTAGTTATGTTACGCTGGGCACTCATATTTTTTATCGTTGCCATTATCGCAGCAGTATTCGGTTTCGGGGGCATTGCCGCCGGAGCAGCATCTATCGCCAAGATCCTTTTTTATATCTTCCTGGTGTTATTTGCTATCTCCTTATTGTCAGGGTTGCTGCGGAAATAGGTGGTGGACCGCCTTCGGCGGTTGTAGAGCGGATTTTGTCTGACTCAGGATTAAACTGATT
>NZ_DATMTE010000090.1:0-17042 GCF_035564935.1 Chitinophaga sp.
ATAATCCTGGTTTCTTACCTTTTGGGGTTGGTGGCCCAATGAGGCCAAATAATCTACAAGATCAATTTGCTTTGCCTCTGCACACATTAAATTTTTCATATACACGTTTTCTGGTTCACAATAATTATGTACAATAGGAAAACGGCTTGCAAGCATTGGTTTTTTAAACCAAAATGCTTGCAAGCCGTTCTAAATCAGTTAAAAAGTGGTTCGAGAAAAGTACACTCCGGTGCACGAAGAAAGGTTGTAAGCCGATGGTTTACAACCTTTCTTTATTTTTGGTCAATTCCGTTTTTCTATGGCCGGTCAGGCTTTCTCAAAATCTACGTTTTCCGTAATCCGGTCACCCTTTTTTTCGAAGGTATTCATATACAGGGCAATCCTATCTTTAGCCAGGGCCAGATCATTATTGTCAATATTGATGTTCAGCAGGTCAATAAACCAGGGAGCCTTGAAGCCACTCAGCACGTACACATCTGCGATCTCCCGGGAGATAGGCAGGGTGGTTGTTTTAGAGGAGTCGAAAACATCGCGGTTTCCTGCTTTCAGCAATTTATCATATTCCTGTTCCAGTAATTTCCTAAACAGTGTAGCGGTGAACACATCGCCTTTTTTAGTGTCGCTGCTGGCGTCATCTTCTGTCAGCATCGCTTTTTTATGCAGCCATTCCCAGAGTATGCTCAGGCGGATTTCGCCGGTGGCCATATCTTCCATCAGGTACAGCACATCTTCGTTTCCGAAAAAGTCAGCTGCTTTAAGGGCAGCTGCCTGCATGCCCTGACCAAAGGCGTTACCATACTGAATGGCTACACTCAGCAGGTTCCTGGCGCCACGTATTGTTCTGGGGGCTGGTTCCAGCAGTATCAATCCCGCAGCATCTTCCGGCGTATAGGTGAGCGCCGGGAATTTACGGCCCAGCTGATTAGGCTGACCAGCCTTTTCCCATACGGGCCGTATAATATGCACCATTTTCCAGTGAGCGACCCATTTACCGCTGGCGCCTTCCCGCTGTTCTCTCTCCGCTCCTGCCAGCGCTTTTTCCATGCTGGCAGCAACGCCTTCTTTGGAGCCTACAGGGATATTAGGTTCCATCCCTCCCTGCCAAAGCGCGAACTGGCCGTGCTGGTCTGCGGTATTCACGGCACGACGTACACGATCTTCGTAATTACGCATATAGCCGTAGGTCATGGTGATAGACTCAATATTGGGATTGATGAAATCTTCTTTCCACAACATGGCATCGGATACGGCATTGATATAATCCCAGCGGCCGGTGTTAAAGCCAACAAAATGTTTTCCTAATGCGGCACGTATCTCCATCAATTGGTAAGTAGCCTCCAGCTGTTCCACCAGCACATACACTTTCACCGTGCCTGCTGCCAGTCCCAGGGCGACTTCCAGCGCGCTGATCATTTTATGCCATAAAGCCGCTTCGCCGGCAGTCTGAATTTTGGGCAGGTACAACACGATGGAAGCGCCTGCCGCCTGCAGGACGGCGGCATTGTTGGCCACATACAGGGCCATGTCCACAATAGATGCAGCCATGCTGGTGCCGTCTGTTTCCCGGATATGACGATCGTCCAGATGCAACCCGCGGGCACGGAATATTTTGGTGGTAAAGTTGAGTTGTTCTTTCCAGTTGCCGATCGTATTGCGGCCCAGAAAACCTGTAGCCCACTGATTCATTTCGGCGGCTACCTTTTCGGCTACCTCCAGGAAAACCGGATCCTTTGCGATAGCCATCTTCAGGTTGCGCTGGTTATCCAGTGACATGGTGCCTACCTGTCCCAAAGCGTCCTCGCCATCAAACATCCAGCCATCAGCACCAGATAACAGCGCATAGGCCACATTCCGCAAGCTGCTTTCCAACGGAGCATTGGGTTTGGCTGCCGGACCCGTACCCTGAATCCATTGTCTTTGCAGGTCAGCAGGAATGGCAGCACCTTCAAATTTACCATCACGCGCATCTTGTACGGTAATATTTGTACCGGGTATCACGCTATCGGCATGCAGGAAGCTAATCGGCATTTTTTCCCGGATGCGTTTGGCCCGGCGCGCCAACCGTTCTGCCAATATCTGCTTAATCTCCCTGTTAAAGGGAACCAGGGCTGTAATAGCATTCAATGCCGCAGGACTATAAACATCGCTATAGCGTTCCTGCAAATTTCCACGTATTTCAAAAAGACGGTGTTCCATAAAAAAATGATAAATACGTTTATGGTTGAGAATAATATTTTTTGCGTGAGCGGTTCAGCAGCAGAATGGCGGCCGACAGCAATGCCAGCAGCAGGGCTACTGCCAGCAGGTACATAAAGCCAGTGGAGAGATCCTTTGTAGCTGTTGCCGCCATCTCCGTCACCAGCTTATATTCAGGTACCATCCACTTTATCCAATAGGCTTGTAACATGGTTATCACACATATCACCATCAGCATAACAAAGCTATGTTTGACTGTAAACCGGAAGAGGTTCGATTCCTGGCCTGTCAAACCTGCGGAGGCTGCGCCAATGGCGATAGACTGTGGAGAAATCATCTTACCCGTAACCCCTCCCGATGCATTGGCGCTCACGGTTACCAGCGGATCTACCCCGGTGGCCTGTGCAGAGTTGTACTGTAACTTACAGAACAACGCATTCGAGGAGGTATCTGAACCTGTCAGGAATACGCCTAACCATCCCAGCATGGGAGAGAAGAAAGGGAACATCCGTCCCGTGCTGGCCAACGCCATAGCAATTGTCATAGACATACCGGCATTCCTTGCCACAAAGGCGAAGCCCATTACCAATGCAATGGTGATAAAAGGGAATTTTAACTGGTTAAGTGTCTGGAAAAATACGGTTACTGCTTCTTTGAAACGCAGTCCCATTAACGGCAGAGAAACCAGGGCTGCTACGAGCAGCCCCGTTCCCGGCGCCGACAGGAAGTTGAACTCAAAAGGTTCCACCGCCAGTGGTGATCCTGTAGGTTCCAAAATGGCGTTTTGCAAACCAGGGATGTAAAATTCTATCCTTCCCATAGCGTTCAGCGCTGCTTTTACCGGTGCAATACCCCAGGCTACAACGATGATAGTCATCACAAAAAATGGCGACCAGGCCCGGCATATTTTTGCCGGCGGATAGCGTATTACAGCAGCAGTTCCCGGCTCCTTTGATTCCTCCCGGAAGCGCCAGATGTTTTTGGGCTTCCAGTATTTCAGCAGCATTATCAGCGAAATGATGGAAGCCAGACCTGCGATAACGTCGGGCAGCATAGGCCCCAGGTGATTAGAAGTATACCATTGAAAGAAAGCAAACGTAATACCTGATACCAGGATGGCAGGCAGCACTTCGAGCGACTTCCGGAACCCGGCCATCATCACCACCAGGTAGAAGGGTACCACTACCGAGAGAAAGGGCAATGTTCTGCCCACCAACTGGGAGATGGCCATTTCCGGCAGGTCTGCAATTTTTGCTGCCGTGATGATAGGCGTACCAATGGCGCCAAAGGCAACCGGCGCCGTATTGGCAATCAGGCACAAGCCGGCCGCATACAGGGGATTGAAGCCAAAACCTACCAGCACGGCCGTGCTGATGGCAATGGGTGCGCCGAAACCAGAGGCTCCCTCCAGGAACGCTCCGAAAGAAAAAGCAATGAGGATGGCTTGTAAGCGTCGGTCCGGGGTGATAGACATCATGAAATCTTTGATGATCTCAAACTGTCCGCTTTTCACTGTCAGGTTAAACAGATACACGGCCCCCAGGATGATCCAGCAGATGGGGAATATCCCATACAGTGCCCCATAAAGCGCCGATAACAGCGACAGTTGAAGCGGCATACGATACATCGCCGTTACCACTACAATAGCAATCAGTAATGCCATCAGGCTGGCCTTATGTCCCTTCATCCTTTTAATGGCAAGCGCCCAGAATATAAAGACGATAGGGATAGCTGCCGCCAGGGCAGATAATGCGATGTTATCAAATGGATCTACAATTTGTTGCCAGTTCATGAACGTCTGTTTTATTGGTCTTTATAACGAGGAGTACCCGGTATGTCCGGATCAAGGCAACGCACCCTACTACCCGCCTTGCGGGGATATGATGCCTCAGTTTTGCAGCTGTTCCTGTTTGCTCACCGCGCTTGCGCGGATCATCTGCAGCACCTGCTCTCCCATCTCTTTCGTTCCCAGTATCCTGCTTTTATCGGTGGCGGCACTGGCGATGTCGCCAGTACGCCAGCCGTCTTTCAGCACCTGTTTCACCGCCTGCAATATGTGGTTAGCTTCTGCTTTCATGCCGAAGCTGATATCCAGCATCAGGGCAGCAGAGAGAATGGCAGCCAGGGGATTTGCCTTATTCTGCCCGGCAATATCATAGGCCGATCCATGTACGGGCTCATAGAAGCCCGCGCCATCGCCTACGGAGGCGGAAGCCAGCATGCCCATAGAACCGGCAATCTGGGAGGCTTCGTCGGTCAGCAGGTCACCGAAAATATTGGTGGTAAGGATCACATCAAACTGACGCGGATTTTTAATCAGCTGCATGGCCGCCGTATCTGCAAAGAGATGAGTTGTTTCCACATCGGGATAATGTGCCGCCACTTCCTGTACCACGTTCCTCCACAACCGGGAACTTTCCAGCACGTTGGCCTTATCTACGGAACAGAGCTTTTTACGGCGGGAGCGGGCCGCTTCAAATGCTTTGACGGCAATACGCTCCACTTCAAAGCGATGATAGATCATCAGGTCGGAAGAGTAGTCAGCTGTCCGTATCTTTTCACCGAAGTAGGCATCTCCTGTCAGCTCCCGGAAGAAGAGGATGTCTGTCCCCTTTAACACGTCTGCCTTAATACTGGAGGCATCCAGCAACTCTTCAAAGAGCACGATGGGGCGCAGGTTGGCGTAAAGACCCAGCCCTTTACGGATCGCCAGCAGACCATTTTCCGGCCGCACCTTCAGCGTAGGATCGTTGTCGTACTTAGCATGCCCTACGGCGCCAAACAATATGGCATCACTTGCCTTTGCCTTATCGAGCGTTGCGGCCGGCAGCGGATCGCCGGTAGCTTCTATAGCAGCATGGCCCATCAGTGCTTCATCAAATGTGAACGTGTATCCTTTTTCGGCAGCAATTTGTTCCAATACTGCTTTTGCACAGGACGTTACTTCCTGGCCAATGCCATCACCCGGAATAACCAATATTTTCTTTTTCATATAGTTTTCTTTTTAAGATGGTGTATTACGCCATTATCAGTGTCTTCAGCCAGTACATCAGCTGCTTTGGCGCTGCCCTTCTCTAAAAAATTCAGGTCTTTCCCAAATGTTTCTTCCATACCCACGAGCCCCAGCAGAGATACCCCTATGGCGAGCACTGACAACAGGGCTGTACCTATGATAATACCGTATTGTGCTTTAAACAGCAGGAACAGCGGTGTCATGATCAGGATGCTGCCCCTCACAAAGTTGGGCACTGTAGTGGCTACGGTGGCCCGCAGGTTGGTACCAAACTGCTCAGCGGCAATGGTCACAAACAATGCCCAGTAGCCAGCAGTTATCCCCAACAGTACGCATACCCCGTAAAACAATGTGGCGGAATACAGGGGAACAAAGAGGTATACCGCCACCAGTGCAGCGCCGGTGAGTACATACAAACGCACTACTTTTTTGCGGCTCCTGAAAAACTGGCTGAGCATCCCGCTGGAAATATCTCCCACTACCAGTCCTACATACTCCCACATCACTGCTTTACCGGCATCGATAGGGGTATCTAAATGCAGGGCCTTTCCTATTTCGGGAGAGAAAGTCATCAGTATTCCAGCCACCAGCCATACGGGTACACCAATCAGGATGCAGCGCAGGTATTTGAAAAACTGGGGGCCGGAGGAAAATAGCTGCAGGAAATCTCCCCTGGATACCTTCTTCTCTTTGACTTCATTAAACACGCCCGACTCAAATACTTTTACCCGCATCAGCAACAACAATAATCCGAGTCCGCCACCTATAAAGAAGGTTACCTGCCAGCTAAACAGATCAGCCACAAAATAGGCCACTACGGCGCCAAGCATACCTGTTCCTGCCACCAGCGAAGTACCATATCCCCTGATCTCTTTGGGCAATATCTCCGCCACCAGGGTAATTCCTACGCCTAGTTCACCAGCCAGGCCCACGCCTGCGATGAAACGCAGTATAGCGTACTGCGTAACATTGGTTACAAACCCATTGGTAATATTAGCGAGAGAGTAGATAAGGATAGACCCGAACAATACTGATATACGACCGCGCTTATCGCCCAGGATACCCCAAAGTATCCCGCCCAGCAGCAGGCCAGCCATCTGCGCGTTGATCAGGAATACCCCGTCGCGCAGTTGGTCTGCTTCTGCAACGCCAAGCGACTGTAAGCTGTCTACCCGGACAATACTGAATAGTAACAAGTCGTAGATATCAACAAAATAACCTAAGGCGGCTACAATAACGGGGACTTGCAATAGTTGTTTTAACACACTGCGTTTTTCATTCATTGGTTTTCAGATTACGTGGAAAAGAATTTGCTAACCTGCTTATTTGATATTACCGAAACAGAGATATTTTATCTCCATAAAATAATCCATACCATACTTAGAACCTTCCCTGCCGATACCCGATTCTTTTACGCCACCAAAAGGTGCAATTGCGGTGGAAATCATCCCTTCATTGATGCCTACCATCCCTGCTTCCAGGGCTTCCGCTACCCGCCAGCAGCGGGCAATATCGCGGCTATAGAAATAGGAAGCCAGTCCATAGTCGCTTTCATTAGCCATGGCAATTACTTCTTCTTCCGTTTTAAAACGGATCACCGGTGCTACCGGGCCAAATACTTCATCCTGCGTAATCAGCATGCTGGCATTGACATCCGACAATACGGTAGGCTGATAGAACAACCCTTCCATGGGCTTTCCTCCCTGTTCCACCCTGGCGCCTTTGGCTAACGCATCATCTACATGCAGCTGTACCTTATCAAGCCCTTTTTTATTGATCAGCGGACCAATATCAGCGCCTTCTTCCATGCCGTTGCCCACCTTCAGCGCGGCCACTGCGCGGGAAAATTTCTCCACAAATTCATTATATATTCCATCCTGTACATAGAGGCGGTTCACACATACACAAGTTTGCCCACTATTCCTGAACTTGGAGGCCATCGCCCCTTTCACGGCAGCTTCCACCTCCGCATCGTCGAACACGATGAAGGGAGCGTTGCCTCCCAATTCGAGCGACAGTTTCTTCAACGTGGCAGCACCCTGCTGCATCAGTATTTTCCCTACTCCTGTAGAGCCGGTAAAGGAGAGTTTGCGCACCTTTTTGTTCTCACAAAACTCCTTTCCTATCTCACTATTATTCCTGGTGGTGATGGTGTTCAGCACCCCTGCCGGGAATCCTGCTTTTTCTGCCAGGTAGGTGAGTGCCAGTGCAGTCAGCGGTGACTCGGCAGGTGGTTTCACAAGTACAGGACTGCCGGCGGCCAGTGCAGGCGCCACTTTACGGGTAATCATGGCCAATGGGAAATTCCAGGGTGTTAATGCTGCCACTACACCGATAGATTGTTTGATCACAACAAAGCGGCGGTCTTTCGCATTAGAAGGAATCACATCCCCGTAGGTACGTTTCGCTTCTTCTGCAAACCACTCCACGAAGGAAGCGCCATATACCACTTCTCCCAGGCTTTCGCTACGCACCTTACCACATTCCAGGGTCATCAGCGTAGCCAATTCTTCTTTATATTCGATGATCAGGTTAAACCATTTGCGCAGCAAGTCCGCTCTCTCTCCTGCTGTTTTATCCCGGTAAGACGGCCAGCTGTCATGTGCTTTGTCAATTGCCGCGCGCACTTCTTCCCGGTTCATGTCCGGCACATTGGCCACTACTTCTCCCGTGGCGGGGTTGATGACGGCAAATGTTTTCCCTCCTGCTGCATCCACCCATTGTCCATTCACATAGGCTTTTGTTCTCAGCAAGCTATTCTGTATATCGATAGCAGTTGTTTTCACGTTCGTAAGATTGTATGTGAAAAATCAGGTTCGTCTGTGCGCGCCGGATGTTCATCTGACCGCACTGCGGTACTTTAGAAGGTGAGTATCTGACGGATGGCTTCACCATTGGCCAGGCGTTCAAATCCTGTATTGATTTCCTCCAGCGGCAGCCGGTGGGTAACCAGCTTATCTACCGGCAACCTGCCGGACTGAAACAGGGAGATATAAGCAGGGATATCCCTGGAGGGTACACAGCTGCCAATATAGGACCCCTGCAATATTCTTTCCTCGGCCACCAGTTTTGTAGGAGATAGTTGCATCATCTTGCCGGGATGCGGCAGGCCCGCCGTTACCGTTCTACCTCCCCTGCCTGTTGCTTCGTAAGTAAACTCCAGGGCAGACACTACGCCGGCAAATTCAAAGCCTGCATCTACGCCGCCGCCGGTAAGGTCGCGCACCTGTTCCACGGCGTTGTCCCTGCTGGTATTTATGGCCGCATGGGCGCCCAACTCCACGGCTTTGCGGAGCTTATCCTCATTTACGTCTGCCACTATCACTTTGCCGGCGCCAGCAGCAATGGCGCCCAGCAAGGCCGAGAAACCCACCCCACCCAGGCCGGTGATCAGGACGGTTTCGCCCAAACGGATTTTAGCAGTGTTAATCACGGCACCCACTCCCGTCATCACCGCACAGCCAAATACAGCCGCAGTTTCAAAGGGCAGGGCTTTATCAATAGCAACGATAGATTGCCAGGATACCACGGCATATTCGGCAAAACCAGACACGCCCATATGGTGATAGATGGGCTGTTGATTTTTATCTTCCAGCCGGCTCCCTCCTCCCAGCAACTTACCTTCGTTGTTGGCCGCCACTCCATTCTCGCACAGTGCCGGTCTGGCCGTCATACAATGTTTACAATAGCCGCACATGGGCACAAAGGAAAACACCACATGATCACCTGCCGACAGTCCTTTCACACCGGCCCCCAGCTCCACTACCTCTCCGGCTGCCTCATGGCCCAGTACCATAGGCACCTGGCGGGGACGGTTGCCATCAATTACCGACAGATCGGAATGGCAAAGCCCTGCGGCCCTGATTCTCACCAACACCTCTCCTGCGCCGGGTTTTTTCAGCTCCACTTCTTCAATCTGCAGGGGATTACTTTTATGATAAGGGCGCTCTTTGCCCATTGCATGTAAAACTGCGGCTCTAATCTTCATATATACAATTAAATTGTTCGGTGATTTGATATAACAGAGCGGGTATTCGCTCCTTTTCCATTGTCGCTGTAAAACACATTACTACCTACTGTTATGCCACTACGTCCTTTTCTCATTCACAAACGCCTGTATATTCGCCGCTACTTTTTCAATCAGCAGGGTACGTGCTTCTATACTGGCCCAGATGGAATGTGGCGTCATGACCAGCTTTCCAGGTTGTTTCACTTTTAACAGCGGGTTATCGGTAGAAACAGGTTCCTTTTCAAATACGTCGATCGCTGCGCCGGCAATCAGGTCCTGGTCCAGGGCCTGCGCCAGGTCCGCCTCTTTCACAATGCCCCCCCTGCCTGCGTTGATCAGGATGGCCGAGGGTTTCATCCTTTTCAGCCGGTCCAGTGTAATCAGGTTGGCCGTTTGTTCGTTGAGCGGTGCATGAATAGATACTACATCACAGCTACCTAAAAATTCGTCCAGCTCCAGGCGCTGATACGGATCCTGGTATGTTTGTCCGGAGGCCGAGTAGTACACCACTTCAGCACCGAAGGCCAGGGCCAGCTTCGCCACCTTACGACCGATGCTTCCCAGCCCGATAATGCCAAATCTTTTTCCGGACAGCTCCCGGCAGGTACGATCCAGGTTGGTAAAAATGTCGCTTTTAGCATATTCCCCGCTTTTCACATAATGGTCAAAATAGGCCACCTGGTTAGTGAGGTGCAGTAACAGGGCAAAGGTTCCCTGGGCTACGCCATTAGAGGAATAGTTAGCCACATTCATGACCGGGATGCCCAGCCGTGCCGCCGTTACTTTATCTACATTGTTTGTGCCGGTAGCGGCCACGCATATCAGTTCCAGCTGGCTGGCCTGTTCTATCGCAACCTTGTTTAATACCACTTTGTTGGTAATGACAATATGCGCATCTTTCACGCGTTCGTTCACCTCGCCGGGAGTAGTGGTCTGGTAGTATTCCGGCAAACCAAATTGCCCCAGTAAATCAAGGTTTGGAACATTACCAACAGTTTTCACATCGAGAAAAACAATTTTCCTGGTCATGTGGTAGTGTAACGTTTATTAATTCCTGATCTTAATCACGATTTTTTTCACGGGTCCTTTATCGCCATTCACTTCAATGCCGGGCATATGCCCTTGTGAAGGAAGTGCCAGCAGGAAATTGCCGGTATTCACCTCATAGAATTTTCCATTCACTTTATAGAAGCCGATGTCCTTTTGGGCATCGTAAGGCGTTACCACGGCAGCGCCGGCAACAGGGCCAAGGCCCATATTTTCCTTGCCGGTAATCATATGATGAATGTCGCTGTACGCATGATGATTCTCCCATTTAGCCGAGGCTTCGCTTCTGAGCGGACCTTCGGTAACAGTGGCAAACACATCTTCTCCCATAATCAAATGCTTACCAGGTTTTAAAGAAGCCAGGTCTGTGTTTTTCAGATACGCAAAAGCTTTATTCCACCGGTCCGGATGTGCATCATACAGTTTTTTAAAAGCAACCTTATCGATCGACGGATCTGGTTGCAGGGCCAGTCCCTGCAACCATTTTTTACCATTAAACCATTGCAGGGTAGCATTATCCTGGGCCAATATTGCAGGTGACAAGCATAAAGCGCACAAAAGGATTAACAGGGTCATCTTGTGTTGATTCCATCTTCTTTTCATATGCCGGTTCATTTAATGATTAAAATACTCTACCAATACCAAACTGGTCGCCTGCCGTTACCGCTTTACCGCCTTTGAACTCAATCTCCACCATTTTCTCGCTGGCCACGGCATTATGAAATTCATCTTCCAGGGCAGTCACAATCTTCCTTGTTTTCACCTCAATCACTTCCCCGCTGGAAGGATACGCATACTGCCCGTCAATACTGAAGGTGACCCATCCTGGCATATCACGCAAGGGTATGGTACTGAGCTGCTGGTAAGGAGGCTGCGCACTGAAAATATGCATGCGCATGTTATGTCCATCGCTTACCCACACTTCCTTTTCATCTGGTGTTAAACCGATGCCGTGGCTTGGATTACCGTGTCTTCTTACGTTGCCTTTTTCCCATCCTTCTACTGTGATGCTGGCTAATTTCTTTCCTGTTTTCAGGTCGCCTACTTCAAAACCCAGCAGGCTGTCGCAGTTAACGAAAGCCAGGGATTCCTTACCATTGATGGTAAAGGGGCGTACATTGTCATAGAAGGGGCCTATTTTGCCGGATATCTTATGTGTTTTGGCATCAGCCACCCACAGCCAGGGGCTGGCGATATCGGCCATATATACATGGTTACCGCTGGCGCCGTAGATAGTGTTGTGGGCCCTTCTTTCCACAGTAATACGACCTATGATCTTACCATCGTCGCACTGTACTATATTCCAGAAATCCTTTTCCAGGGAAGGCAGGTACATGGTTTTGCCATCTGGTGAGATAGACATGCGGTCGCAGCCCCCTTTATACGGAACTTCCCATACAACCTTCTCCGTGGTCAGGTCGATCCGTTGCAGTCCTTCGAGAGTGCTCACAAATACGCTGTTCAAAGGAATGCTCACTGCGATACCTTTTACATTGGAAGGGGTACCGTCCGCATGCAGTCCGTTTGTCTTGATCCGTTTTACAAATTTGTGGTTGTTATCCATATCGAATACGAGGATACCATGTCCCCCATACCCCAGATAATCACGAATGCCCGGGGTGGCTACATATAAGTAGCGATGATCGTAATCTTTTCCTGCGATGCCGGCGGCCATTGTTGGTTTGACAGCATTCTGTGCCTTAGCGGCCACCTGGAGCAGGAGCAGAAGAATAAGCGCGAGATAAGAGAGCGATTTCTGTTTCATGGAATTATATATTTTGAAGAAAAACGTTGAACCAATCTATACGTAAGTTGTCAATCATATCCGGGATTTTGCGGAAAAATTGCGGGGTCATTGATTAACTGGATCTGGGAAAGCGGGATCGGGAAAATTGTCATGTAATCCTTCATTCCATGAGAAGCCATTGTTTCCAGTGCGCGGCCTGTTCTTACCAGGTCAAACCAGCGTTGACCTTCAAAAGACAGTTCCAGCCTGCGTTCCAGGTAGATGGTATCACGCATCGCAGCCTGCGCCATTGCGCCATAGTCTGCCAGGCCAGCACGTTTGTGCACCTTATTGAGATAAGGTAATGCTTCACCCGGCTTTCCGTTTTCATTCAGGGCTTCTGCCAGCATCAGCAGTACATCGGCATAACGGATTACTTTCCAGTTAGCCCGGCTGTCGTTCGTGGCAATGAGCGGAGTCATATATTTCGCGGTAAAAGTCTGTACGTCGTTTGACGTAGGAACCAGGTGATGATACACCCCGTTATTGTCTACGAAGCCATCTGCAGCCGTGATATCCTTACGGAGATCACCGGCAGGAAAAATGGCAAACAAAGAGCGGGGGGCGTTGTTGGCACCGTTTTGACCACCTGTCACCCCATAAAACGAAGACAGATCAGGATTTTTGGGGCAGAAGTTAGTGGTAAAGGGAGACCCTTCGTCACTCAGTCCCTGCTCGTATTCAATATCAAAAATGTACTCGCTGTGGTGTTCATCTTTCGTATAGTCGAACAGGTCTTTATAATTCGGCAGCAGTGCATATCCCATAGTGGTGACCTCCTTCAGCACCGTTTCTGCACTGGGGAAGTCTTTCAACGTAAGGTATACTTTTCCCAGCAATGCTTTGGCGGCACCTTGTGTGGCGCGGCCTACATCCGCGCCGGCAAATTTTGCGGGCAGTCCGGCAGCAGCAGCCTGCAGATCTTTGACGATCACTTCGCTGTAAATGGTCGCTACTTTTTCCCTGCCGGTCTTATACGCTTCGTCAATAGTGATAGGCCTGGTTACCAAGGGCACATCGCCATAAATCCTTACCAGGTCGAAATAAGCCAGTGCGCGGAGGAATTTGGCTTCTGCCACATACACATCTTTGTTAGGCACCGTATTCTTGTCCACCAGCTCTATTCTGGACAAAAGCAGATTGGTCCGGCTCACGATTTCGTAATAGTTCAGCCAGGTAGATTTAATTACCGGATTGTCATTATTGATGGTGAACAGGTCCATGGCAGCGGGTGTACTTTTCACCAGTTCATCCCAGGAGTCATCTCCGCGCATGTCGCCATAGAGCCACATGTCTTTATACTGTGTCTGATACGTGTCGTAAATGCCCAGTTCTGCCTGTTTAAAATCCTCATCGGTCTGGTACAAGTTATCAACTCCAGCTGTGGAGGGAGGAGCAAGCTCTATGAACGATTTCTTACAGGCTGTTGCCAGGCATAAAACGATCAAGCTGAGAAAACCTAAACGCTTTTTCATGATATTAACTTTTCAACATGAATAAATATTAAAATGCGATGTTTAAACCAAACACAATGCTTTTCGCAGTTGGGAAGTCGTAGTTTGAAACACCGGGACTCAGCGGGTCGGCATTTCTGCTCACATCCGGATTAAAGCCTACATAGTTGGTAAATATGAAAGGGTTGGTAAGCGTAGTGTACACCCGGGCAGAATGTATACCCGCACCTGCCAGCAGACGATTCGGCAAGGTATAACCCAGGTTAATATTATTGATACGCAGGTACGTCGCATTATCCAGCCAGAGGGTGCTGTATTCCCCGCGCCAGTTGCCGGTAGGCGTATCATTCGGACGGGCAACGGTACCATCTCCCGGCTGCTGCTCTGATTTCCAGTAATTGCTCATATAGGCATACTGTCTGAAACGGGCCCTCGCATTGGCCGACTGTCCCCTTTGCAGGTCCAGCACCTTATTTCCCACCACGCCCTGTAAGCTAACGCTGAGGCTAAAGTTTTTGTAAGAGAAGCGGTTGGTCATACCGAAAATGAAGTCCGGATATGGAGAGCCAATAATCACTTTATCGAAGCTGTTGATCACCCCGTCAGGTTTGCCATCGGGGCCACTCACGTCTTTAAACCGTACATCGCCTACCCTTGAAGCATCACGGGCGCCAGGGTTGAAGATGGGGCCCTTATCCAGTTCCGCCTTATTTCTGAAAATACCATCCCCGATCCAGCCATAGAACATTCCTACCGGCTGACCAATCTGCGTAATGTTACCGCCGTTAATGATAGGATCGCCCTGGGGACCGAGTTTCCTCACCTCACCCTGGTTGGTAGACAGGTTCAGGTCAGTCGTCCATTTGAACGGACCATCTATATTGACGGTATTCACTGCAAACTCCCAGCCTTTATTTTTCACTTCCCCTATATTCTGCAAAGCAGTAGTAAAGCCGGTAATGCCTGGTACGTTCACCTCCAGCAACAGGTCGTAGTTGGTAGATTGGTAATGGTCTATCGCAATCCCAACCCGGTACCGGAACAATTTGATATCCAGCCCTGCATTGAAAGACTTCTGTTTTTCCCACGTGAGGTCAGGGTTAGCCAGTTTTCCCGGAGCATAGCCACCGGCAGCGTTATTGGCAAGAATATATTTTACATATTCTACCGTAGCGTACTGCTCGTAGTTACCGATGTTATTGTTACCTGTTTGACCATAGCTCAGTCTCAGTTTCATGTCAGACACAAATTTCAACGGTTTCATGAAAGATTCCTCCGTTAAACGCCAGGCCAGGGCTATGGAAGGAAAAATGCCGTATTTGTTGTTTGACCCAAAACGTGATGAACCATCACTTCTCACTGAAGTGGTCAGGTAATATTTGTTTGCGTAGTTATAGTTGATCCTTCCCAGGTAAGAAACCAGTGACCAGTCGTCGATATCGGCAGATCCGTTCGTGATGATACCACTCACGGCGCTCAGGGTAGGAATCAGGTTATTCGGATAGCGATTACTGGTCAGGAAGTTGCTGTGCAGGGATTCCTTCTGTGTGGTATATCCTAACAGTGCGGCCAAATTATGTTTCCCGATGGCCTTCGTATAGTTTGCCGTAATTTCTGTTAACCAGTTAATCAGCTGTGATGAGTTGGAGGTACCTGTTGCCGGATTATTGTTAAACGCCGGCAGCTTTGGTTTAAAATACATACCCTGGATATCAGTCATATTGGTACCTGCCATTACATTCAGATGCAGGTCCTTAATAACTTCGTAATCTGCAGCGATATTACCCAAAAATCCTACCGCCTGTTGTTTGCGCTGGACTTCCCTTGCCAGTGCCAGCGGGTTCTGTGTAGACACTACCGCATCCAGGCCATCCCCAAATGGGAAGTAGGAACCATCGGGGTTCAACAGGCTATAATATTCAGGAATCTGCAGGGCATTATAGATAATATCCGAACCTCTGCCACCATCAGCAGCTACCTCGTCAGCCATTCTTCCTCCGATATTTTTCTTGAGCATATACGAAGGGTTCATGTTGACCTTCAGGGTCAGTTTTTTCGATAGTTTAGCATCGATATTGGCACGGGCAGAAAATCTTTTGAAGTTCGTGTTTACAACGATACCATCCTGGTCCAAAAATTCACCGCTGATGGCATACTTCACATTTTCAGATCCACCGGAAGCACCCAACTGATACTGCTGTGTAGGGGCATCCTGCAATACCTCATAAATATGATCTTTAAAGTTGTTGGTAGTGCCGGGCTGTGTCAGCGGTTTTCCCGCCAGCACTTCCAGGATGGTGATTGGTACGGCCTGCACCCAGTGCAGCGGATCTCCGTCTACCGGGTTTCCTTCATCGATATTACGGTTACGGATACCGTCATAATAATCCTGTGCCTGTGCAAAGGCAGATTGGAATTTAGGGATTTTAGCCGCCTTTTGCACACCGTAAGATGCGCTAAAATTGAAAACAGGTTTACCTGCCTTACCTCTTTTCGTGTTGATGATCACCACACCATTAGAACCTCTGGAACCATAGATGGCGGTAGCGGAAGCATCTTTCAATACGTCCATGCTTTCTATGTCGCTGGGATTGAGGGTCTGTATACTGGAAACGGGAAATCCATCTACCACGTACAGTGGTTCAGCGCTGGCGGAGATACTTCCTACTCCCCTGATCCTGATTTGAGGAGCTGCGCCCGGTTCACCGGAAGAAGGTTTCACCTGTACACCGGGCAGTTTGCCTGCCAGCGCCTGCTCCGGACGGATGGTGTTTTGTTCAGCAATGTCTACATTGCTCAGGGTACCTACTGAACCGGTTAAATCTTTCCGCTTCTGTGTACCGTAACCCACCACCACCACCTGGTCAATATTACGGGTGTTGGCTTCCAGTTTTACGGCCAGTGTGACGGTTGCATCTTCCCGGATGGTATAGCCGGATAAGGTTTGCGGCTCATAACCAATAATAGAAAAGGTAAAGCTGTAAGGACCGCCGGCAGGTAAGCGCCGGAAAGTAAACAGCCCTGCCGTGTCGGTAATGGTGCCGGAAGTGAAATTGGTTTTCGTGTTGCGGACCACAATGGAAACACCAGGTAATCGTTCATTGGAAGTGCTTTGTACAACACCTTTCACGGTATTGGATACCTGCTGCGAATAACCAGGCCGGGTGCATAGTAAAAGACAAAGTAAAAGGGTGGCTGTGGTGCATAGCTTTCCCCTTAAATGATCATTTCTCATTTAGCTAGTTTTAGCGTATAGCAATAAGGTATAAATATGCGATAGGTATTAGCTGCATCGCATACACATGGAATCATCTACGGACATGATTGTTAGGTTGTCCACTGTAGGTATTATCTTTCTCGCCCCTAACGGGTGCGGGCTCCCGAAGAGCGCTCTGGGCAATAGGAAGCCCGGAACTTACTTTTGATAAGTTTCATAACGCATAAATTTTGAATGCTAAAAGTGTAATAATAATTAGTACGTGGAAGCCGCTTTCTTACTGACGGCGTTTTTCAATTTTATAGATATTGCCTTGCTTT
>NZ_DATMTE010000091.1:0-6669 GCF_035564935.1 Chitinophaga sp.
GATAAATTATTAGTCGTTTCTACAGATAAGGCAGGAAAAGAGCAAATACAGCAGGCAATAGAAAAGGCAGGTTACAAAGCGGAAGCAGTGGCATAAATAAACATTGCCTTTATTTTAAACACATAGCCCGGTAGCTAACCAGCAAAAACAGCGGATAAAATATTTTACTCAACGCTGGCTAACTACCGGGCTATTGATATCCCTAATCCTACGCTGCCCCTGTGGTGCAATGAGCCGCCAACTAAGAATCACCTGTTCACCACCGCTATCACCATTCCATCATGCTCCTTCACTCCAACAGTTTGCATAATTGTGGCAGTAACTTCTGTGCAGGTAGACAACCATTTATTCAGTCGCTGCACGCCGTTCACTTTTTCATCTTTATTGTTTTCCTCCAGCACCTCGCCGTTCCTTATCACATTGTCGGCAACGATGATCGTTCCCGGGTGTGATAACCTTAATGCCCATTGGAAATATTCAAGATAGGGAGGCTTATCAGCATCTATAAAAATCATATCAAAGGGCCCCTCCCCTTCCTTTTCCAACACCGGCATAATATCCAGTGCGGCGCCTCTCCTGATGTCTATTTTGTGATCCAGTCCTGCGTTGGTCACATTTTCACGGGCAATATCTGCATGAAAAGCATCAAACTCAACACTGATCACCTTTCCATCCTCAGGTAATATTTTTGCCATCCAGATAGTGCTGTAAGCACCTAATGTTCCAAGTTCCAGTATTTTTGTAGCCTTACAGGCCAGCGCCAATACCTGCAAAAACTTTCCCTGGTTGGGAGATATACTGATGTGGGGCAGGTGATGCCGTTCCATGAGCTGCGTCGCCTGAACTAATGATGGATCTTCCTGCCCGAGCAATGCACCAATGTAATGGTCTACTTTTTCAAAAATGGTATTCATAGCGTTAATTTATTAAGCTGTTATTGGAATAATTCAGAGCCATTCATCTCCAAAGTCTTTTGCAAACGGAGCTCCTCAAAGTATATACTTCCCTGTAACCTTTTCCTGCAAGCCAGAAAGGAATAAGTCCGGCAACCATGCCGGGCTGCAAAATTGTAAACAGGAGGTTCCGAAAAAAGAAAAACATAACTGTTCCCAGGGCCTGTCAGTCCGTTATACTAAACTAAGAAAAATTCCGGCTGCCTGTACCACGGTCAACGATAATTGACAAGCCCGCAAGAACCGGGTTGTTCCTATTCTCCATTCATTCTTTATTTGCAATAAAAGGCAGCGCTACAGCAGGCGCTATTGCTTATCACTTACGCAAACCATCATTTATGAATCAAATAATAAATCCTTCCATTCTTTATTTCGGTACACCGGTAGTTTTAATCAGCACAGTGAATGAGAATAATAGCTTTAATATCGCCCCGATTTCTTCTGTATTCTGGAATGGCTACCGATGTATGATCGGAATAGCAGCTCATTCAAAGACTACCGAAAATATTTTGAGAACAAGGGAATGCGTGCTGAACTTACCGTCAGAAAATATGGCGAATGCGGTAGATCGTTTAGCCCTCACCTATGGTACTAAACATCATATTGATCCTGATAAGTGGAAACCTTTGATCATGAGCTTCCAGAAATTTTATGGGTTAAGTGGTCAGATCGCTCACTCAAAACTGGCAACGGTTCCTGAAAGGCTATATCCTACACCCGATACGGAAGAGGCAACAGCCAGGTGAGGATGAATACAATGAATTGTCAGAGCTTATAGATGGCACATGCGATCATACAGAGGTATACCCACAGCCCCAGTCTCGTGCGCAATAATCTTAGCGCTCCTTTCACATGGCTCCGTACAGACTGCTCACTCAGCTCCAGTTTTGCTGCGATCTCCTTATGCGAGAGGTTAGCCTTCCTGCTCAATTCAAATACCTGTCGCATTTTGGGCGGTAATAACTGTATTTCTTTTTCTATGATCATCGCCAGCTGGCGTTCCCGGGCCAGGTGATCTGTAACGGCTTCCACCTTACTATCGGCATGTCCCAGCGAGGAGAGGAATTTATCTTCCACATATTTATGCGCAAGGATATTGAGCACCCGATTCCTTACGGATGTATAGAGATAGCTGGAGAAATTGGAAGCAGGGGTGAGACTTTCCCGGTTGACCCAGAGATAAGAGAATAACTCTTGCAGCAAATCTTTGGCTTCATCCTTGTCTCGTAACTGGCGATAGGCGTGTAAATAAAGCACGCCAAAATAACGTTCGTATATTTCAGCGAAGGCATGTTTATTGCCTGACCTGATCAAATTAACCAATTCGAGATCGTTCATGCAATCGTATTCTGCCATGATTAAACTCATCCCGCGGGAAATAAAAGGTTTAGCTATTTTAAAACTACATAATAAATGTCAAACCGGCGCACGGCTTGTTAACGTAATACCATTGTAAGTATACTATTTACCCCGCTAAAATAATTTTATTTTTTTTACCCCCCTCCCCCTATTGCTTCCTGTCTATATAATAACGATACGGAAAATATTATATGGAAACACCGGAAATCAAGGAATTACTGGAGAAATATAATAAAGGCGTCATTACGGAGGAAGAGCTGGCCTTACTGGAAACCTGGTATCTCCAAAGACTTCCGGAGCCGCTGGATGTTTCCGGGGAAGAACTGGGTGCGCTTAAAAACGAAGTATGGCAATCTTTGCACCTGCAGGAGACAATACCTGCTCACGGGCGCCGGTGGAAATTACCGGCCGCAGCTGCCGCTGTATTGCTGCTACTGGGAAGCGCCCTCTATTTCCCCGGCATTGCCCCGGGTAAAAAGGACAATGTAATGCCCGCTACCCATGACATCGCTGATCAATTCAAGCCGGGGGGTAACCGTGCTACGCTCACGTTATCCAACGGACAACAGATTGTACTAAAGGGAGCGCAAAACGGGCAACTGGCGGAAGATGCCTCAGTGGCTATTAATAAAACAGCAGATGGAGAGCTGGTATATGATCATCCAAAACTGCAGTCGTCTGCAGCGCCTGTATTGAATATCTTATCCACTCCCAGGGGCGGGCAATACCATCTTACATTATCCGATGGTACACAGGTATGGCTCAATGCTGCGTCTTCCATCTCTTACCCCGTTGCCTTCAAAGGACAGGAACGTAGCGTAACAGTAAGCGGCGAAGCTTATTTTGAAGTAGCTCAACGGGATGGAGCCCCCTTTAAAGTGCGCACCGGTAAACAGGAGATCGTGGTATTGGGCACACATTTCAATGTGAAGGCTTACCCCGATGATCCAGATATCAGCACTACCCTGCTAACAGGCAGCGTGAAGGTGACCAGTACCATATCCGGTGCAGCCGGTGTGCTGAAGCCCGGTCAGCAGGCCAGGATCCTAAATACCAGCGGGTTGCTGGATATTCAGCCTGTACATGCAGACGATGCCATTTCATGGAAGAACGGTTATTTCCTGTTTGATAACCAGGATATAAAAAGCATTATGAAGATAATAAGCAGGTGGTACGATGTAGATATCGAATACAGTGGACCTACAGGCAATGAAAGATTTGGGGGTACCTTTTCACGTTCATCCAATATGCCCGAAATACTTACCAACCTGGAGCGGATCGGCCATGTACATTTTAAACTCTTTCCCGGGAAAGTGACTGTAACAACACCAACTCAGTAAACCACGAATGCTGCAACAATATTTACCAATCACTTAAAAAAGGAGCAATATTGAAAAAACAGAACTAATACATTTCCACGTTGGATAGCCATAAAAACCAGGAACGTCGGAAGCGTCCCTGGCTATTTGCCAGGCATCCTGATTAACGCTGTATCATAACATTAACGTAAACCTGACAACCAAATGTATAAAAAATTTACTGAATTATTGTTCAGGAGGCATGCTTATGCCCCGTCCAATTTCCACTTAAAAATGAAGCTTACCGCCATTTTAATAGTTGTAGCCGTCGTCCAGTTAAAGGCTGAGACCTATGCGCAGAAAATCTCTGTTAACGTAAGCAATGCCAGGCTTACAGAAGTAATTGCCCAGCTCAAAAAGCAAACAGACTATGATTTTCTTTATAACAACGAAGTAATAAAAAATGTAAAACCGGTTACCCTGAATATAAAGAATGCAGACCTGAAAGAAGTGCTGGACAAGTGTTTCAACGATCAGCCGGTTAGCTATTCCATCTCAAACAAAACAGTACTAATCATGGCCAGGCCCGCGCACCGGCCAGGGAACAACAACAACGACAAGGAACAAAAGCAGCGGATAACCGGCACCGTTACAGATGAAACCAATGGCGACCCGCTAATAGGCGCATCTGTAGCGGTGGAAGGAACCACCATCGGCGCCAGTACAAACGAGAAAGGTTTCTTTTCCCTCGATGCACCGGGGCCTGATGCCGTACTGGTTATTTCTTATGTAGGTTTCCAGACACAAAAGGTACCTGTAGGCAGTCAGACAACACTGCAGGTAAAGCTGGTCCGCTCGGATGCGAAACTGGGTGAATTAGTGGTGGTTGGTTATGGCTCGCGGACAAAAGGGGCCATCACAGGCGCTATCACTACTGTAAAATCCGATGTATTTGAAAGCAGGCCGCTAAATAACAGCTATGACGCATTACAGGGCACTGTACCTGGTCTCACCATCACCAAGGCAAGCGGGCAACCTGGCAGCACTAACTACGGCTTCCAGGTAAGGGGTTATTCATCCGTAAACGGCGGCGCCCCACTGGTGCTTATTGACGGTATTCCCGGCGACATCAATACGATCAATACCAATGATATTGCGGAAGTAACTGTTTTAAAGGATGCCGCGGCCGCCATTTACGGGGCCAGGGCCGCCAACGGGGTGATCCTTGTAAGCACCAAACGCGGTAAAAAAGGCCCTCCTTCTGTTACCTATACTGCCAATATTGGTTACAAAACACCTACCTATCTGAGGAAGATGCAAAACACCATGGAGTTTGCAAGGTTCATGGATGAAGGGCTGCGCAACGCGGGTGTCAACGGTTTCCCGCAGGAAGTGTTTGACAAAATTGCCGCCAATGCGCCGCCCGATCCCACCGGCTGGAACTATGGCGTTACCAGTTACCCGGGCTTTTACGGGTATACAGACTGGAATAAGGTCATCTACAAAAACACTACCCAGCAAATACACAATATCAACGTTTCCGGCGGCGGGGAGAACAGCAGCTACCTGTTGTCTGCCGGTTACAACCGCGATAATGGTATCGTGCGTTTCGGAGAAAATAATTCGAACGGCTATAATCTCCGCCTCAATTATGACTTTCGCCTGAATAATCATTTTACTGTGGAAACGCGCTCCTATTTCGATAACCGGGCAGTAGTAACCCCTACTTTGCTGGGAAGCGCCCTCACAAATGTAACCAGGCAATTCCCCTATCAGCCTGTTTACAATAAGGTGGGGCAGTTCTACGGCTACCAGGGTTATGAAGGCCCCGCACAGTACCTGGAAGAAGGCGGTACCCAATTAAGCAACATGTCCAGGTTTGGCGCAAATATTAAAATAGACTATACCATCATTCCGGGTCTTAAGCTCACCGGGCAAAGTGCCGTACGGCTCGACTATGCAAATGGCAGCACTACCAACCGTACCATTACCCGTCATAACTGGGAAGGTGGAGTACAGGATGTACGTAACACACCCAACTCCGCCAATTACAGCAACGATAAAGTATTGAATAAGCTGTTCCAGGGCTACCTGGATTATAATAAGAAATTATCGCAGGACCACAGCATTAACTTTACCGCCGGCGCTTCCCTGGAGCAAACCAGGAAAGAAGGCCAGTCTACCAACGGGTATAACTTTATCAGCAACGACATCTTTACATTGAACCTGGCAGACAAGACCAAAGCCGCCTATGCAAACTTTACCGGGTACCTGAACAACCAGGCACTGGCCTCCTACTTCAGCAGGTTAAGTTATACCTTCAGGGAGAAGCTGATCGTAGACTTTACAGCGCGGGCAGACGGAAGCTCCAAATTCTCGCCGGATAAACGGTGGAGCGCTGTATTTCCCTCCGCCGCGGTAGCATACAACCTGTCGGAAGAAAAGTTCATCAAAAAAATGAATGCATTCGACCTGCTGAAGCTGAGATTATCCTATGGTAAAATGGGTAACCAGGATATAGGGGAATTGGGTTTATACGACTACATCCCGCTCATCACCGTCGGGGGCAACTATCCCATAGGCTCTCCCAATGCCGGCCTGACGGGCGCTAATGCCAACCCTGCATCATCTACCAGGACATGGGAAACCGTAGAAACCCGCAACATTGGTATTGATATGGCAACGTTACAATCGAGACTCTCTTTCTCCTTCGATTACTATAACAAGATCAACAACGACATGCTTGTAAAAGTGGCGGTGCCGGCATCGTATGGCGCTACGCCTCCTTCCACCAACCAGGGAAAACTAAATACCAAAGGCTTTGAAATGATGCTCACCTGGAAAGACCAGGTAAAAGATTTCCGGTACAGTGTATCGCTGCAGCTGAGTGATAGCAGAAACAAACTGGTGGAGCTGAAGAATACCGATAATTACGGCGAAGGGCTGAACCAGTACAGGCAGGGCTATCCCATTTACTCCTATTTCGGCTATGTGTATGATGGTATAATTAAAACCCAGAAACAGCTGGACGATTACAAAAAACTGGAAGGTGTTCCTTC
>NZ_DATMTE010000092.1:0-2810 GCF_035564935.1 Chitinophaga sp.
CAGTGTAATCAGTTTAATCCTGAGTCAGACAAAATTCGCTTATTTCAAAGTAGCCAGTAACTTCTTGTTTAAAGTTACGTAGTCATCGTTTTTAGCTGTAGTAGCGAGTGCTATGGATTTCTGGGCTGCTTCTTTTGCCACTGCTACATTTTTGGCTTTCGCGTTAATGCGGGCTTTCTGGTACCAGATCCAGAAAGCGTCGGGGCTTTGTGTAGCGGCTTCATTGATCCATTCTACGGCTTTGTTAATGTCTTTACCGCTTTCAAAGTAGTATACAGCTGCCTGGAAGTAAGGTTTCTTTTCGGCGTTCTGCATTGCGTCGTTGATCTGGGCAGTGATTTTGTCGTCGATGTCTGCTTTGATCACTACGGGTACTTTGGTTTTATCCCAGCTGAGGGCCAGTACTACGGAGTTGGAGCGTACATCTTCAAACCCGATGGTAAAGCTTTCCTGGCTGAAAGGGGTAGCTACCGGTTTTACAGTTACACGGGCAATGTCGTTTTCCTGTTTGTATGCCGCAGGGCTGGTAACGTCCAGGCTGCTGGTGAGGATAACGGTCCATGATTGAGCGCCGGGGATAGATAGTAAACCATATTTACCAGCTTTCACGGCAACGCCGCCAAAATTTACATCGTCGCCGAAAGTAATGGTGGTAGCGCTGTTGGCGCCGGTTCTCCAAACTTTACCATAGGGAACCAGGTCGCCCATGATCACGCGGCCGTTTTTCAGCGGACGGGAGTAGTTCAGCTCAATATTGGATAATGCGAAGTCCTGTTTAATGGTTTGTGTAGGACTTGGCGCAGGCATTTTAATGCCCTGGGCCAGGGTAGTGCCGGCGTATAGCAGCAGCATAGCGCCCGCTGTAGCGGCAAAGGTTCTGATAGTATTCATATATGGTGGGTATTTAAATCTACTCTATTAATCCATTGCGGAATGCGTACAGTACCAGGCCAACGCTGTTTTTAACGTTGATCTTTTCCAGTAGTTTCTGACGTATCCCCTCTACTGTACGGGGACTCAGGAAAATCTGCTCGGAAATTTCCTGCGTGGTAAGTTCATTACAGATCAGCTTCAGTACTTCCTGCTCCCGGTCATTGAGCTGGATTTCATTTTTAAGTGTCGGTTTAAATTGTTGTTTGTTTTTGTGCAATACTTTTTTAAGCAGTGCCAGGTTTACGTTATCATTAAAGTAAAATCCTTTTTCAAAGGTAGTACAGATAGCTTCATAGATCTCTTCCGGTTCTGCATTTTTTAATAAATAGGCATTGGCGCCGTTTTCCACCAGGTGTACAATGAAATTATCGTCTTCGTACATGGTGAGTATAATAACCTTTACATCGGGATATTTTTCCTTTACCTTGATGGTAGCTTCAATGCCGTCCATGTTTGGCATTTTAAGATCCATCAGGATTACATCCGGTTGTTGTGTTTCCATGTTCTGCAGCAAATGCAGCCCGTCATCGGCTTCAAAAACGAAGCGAATATTTTCGTAAGGAATCAGTGTGTTTATGACTCCACTGCGGAAGATCTTGTGATCATCAGCAATGGCCACTTTTATGTGTGCCATAGGTGGACAGTTAGAAGATTGCTATTATTTTATTCAGAATAAATTACTATGAGTCATGTCGTTACAAGCGGGTTCAACATAACCGGATGGCAATTTAGTAATAAAACAACATAAGTATCAACTATTCTGTGCAGGCGACTGGTAATTCTCTACACTTATCGTTGCAATGGTACCTTGTGGTGTTCCGGGAGTGAAGTTAATATTTCCACCGATAATATTGAGGCGGCTTTCAATATTTTTAAGTCCAAGGCTCCCGGTTTTAGTGCGGGAATCGGCCAGGGTGGTAAGCAGGGCGCCGTTTCCATTGTCTTCCACCGTAACGGTAAGCAGGGAAGGAGTGGTTTGATAAGTGATCAGTACATCAGTAGCTTGTGCATGTTTCAGGATGTTATTGATCAGTTCCTGTATTACGCGGTACACATTCAATGCTTTTTCCCGGTCTACCGTTTGGCCGTTGCCTGCGGTTTTGAAAGCTATTTTTACCTGTTTGTTTTTATTCATCAGGTTGCAGAAGGAGTCCAGGGCATGTGCGAGGCCCAGGTTTTCCAGTGCCTGTGGATGCAGGCTCTGGGAGATGAACCGCAGTTGCTGGATAATAGTATCGGTGAAGTCTTTCGTTTCACGGAGCCGTTCAGTTTCGCCGTTACCGGTTTTAAGCAGGGGTTGGAGGCCGCCCAGGTTGAGTTTGAGTACCGACAGCTGGGCGCCTACCTCGTCGTGGAGATCTTCCGCGATGCGTTTACGTTCCTGTTCCTGTCCCTGGAGTACTGCGATGAGGCGTTCCCGTTGGAGCTGGAGGTCTTTGTCGCGTATGGCCAGTTTATGTTGGATAACCATTTTTTGTTGGAGCATGACCAGCAATATCACGATAACTCCCAGCATTAACATTACTGTAGTACCAATTACAATAATATCAACTGTTTGCATACCTGAGTTTTTTTAGTTTCGAGAGACCAATATAGAGAAGAATCATGGCAATTAAACCAACAAGGTTGTTAATAGATAAAATTGCGATGGTTATATTGGTCTTGGATGCGCCGTTGGCTGCCTGCGATTGTAATAAATTGTAGCTGATATTGAACAGGAATATTGTACAGAAATAAATAAAGATGCCCGAGTTATACCAGAAAGAAGGGAGTGAGTCAATGTAAATCGATCTCTCAACCAGGGTTTTATCCTTCAGCAATTGTAAAAAGAATATAGCGCCATAAATAAGAATAACAATAGATTTGACGCCGGCGGA
>NZ_DATMTE010000093.1:0-3007 GCF_035564935.1 Chitinophaga sp.
GTTTATTGATAGCTATCCTGCCGGCGATCAGCGTAAACAATGGGGTATTAAGATCAATTATCCTTCACCGGCCGGAGGTACATTGCCTCCTTTCTTCACGAAGTTCGTAGATCTGTCGGCTGTTGACCAGAACATTGGCCCATCAACTATCCTGGTGCCCTATGCCTTCCCGCTTTTACGGCTGGCGGAAATGTACCTGGTGGCGGCAGAAGCAGAAAATGAAGTGAACGGGCCCGCACAGGCGTACCAGTATATTAACAAGATTCGTTGGCGTGCGAGAGCGGATAAAAACAACCCTGCTGCCGTACCCGATCTTGCCAATCTTTCCAAAGACCAGTTCCGTGAAGCGGTACTGATGGAGCGTAAATGGGAGCTGAGTAGTGAAGGCAATGCCTGGTTCGACCTGAAACGCAGCAATACTTTCCAGCAGATTCAAACCGTAAGGGGAAGTTCCCTGAGCGTGCCTATTGGCGTGTACAACCAAACCTGGCTGATACCTACCCAGGAGATCACCAATAATAATATCCGGCAAAATCCGCAATACCAATAGTATATTTAAAAACGTATGAAACAACTCTTTCTCATTTGTTGTGCTTTGTTGATGATGCAACAGGTAAATGCACAAATCTTTTATCATGTTTCCCCTTCGGGAAATGATACCCATGCAGGCAATGAAGCCCACCCGATGAAAACATTGCCTGGTGCGGTTGCCAGGGCGGTGAAACAAAAAGGACAACAGGTGGTGATACTTCTCCACCAGGGTACTTACTACCTCGAAAAGCAAATTACCCTGAAGGCCACAGACATGACCTGCAAAAGCCTGGAGATAAGTGCATTTAATAACGGGAAAGTTTTTATCAGTGCAGGCCGGCCGCTTTCGCTTAAATGGAAACCTTATAAGAATGGCATCTTTGCAGCTACTGTACCTGCCGGTATTTCTTTTGAAAGATTGTATGTAAACGGGCAGCTGCAGGTGCTGGCCCGTTATCCCAATTACGACCCGGCAGCCAAAGTGTTTCATGGCACCGCTGCCGATGCCGTGGAGCGCGCCGCCAAATGGGAACACCCGGAAAATGGATATGTGCATGCCATTCACGCGTACGACTGGGGCGGCTTTCATTACCGCATCACCGGTATAAAAAACGGGCAACCCATACTCGAAGGCGGATGGCAGAACAACCGCCCTAATAAAATGCACGCAACACTCCGGTTTGTGGAAAACAACCTCCAGGAACTGGACACAGTGGGCGAATGGTATCTCGACAGCAAAGCCCGTATGTTATACTATTATCCTCCTGCCGGCGTTTCGCTTGCGGATGCACGGATAGAAGCATCGCGCCTCAGGAACAGCATTGTGCTGAAAGGCACTGCCAGTGAACCTGTGCGTAACGTTAGCTTAAAAGGACTGCAGTTTATACACAATGAGCGCTCCTTTATGGATACAAAGGAACAGCTGCTGCGCAGCGACTGGACCATTTACCGCGGCGGGGCCGTGTTGTTTGATGGTACGGAAAACTGCAGCATCAGCAATTGTGAGTTTGCCGGCCTTGGAGGCAATGCCATTATGCTGAGTAATTATAACTATCATGATAGTATCAGTAGTTGTTACATCCATGATATTGGCGCCAGTGCTGTTTGTTTTATTGGCGATCTGAAAGCGGTGCGCTCCCCCAACTTCCGTTACGAGGAGTTTACGCCATATAACCAACTGGATAAAACGCCCGGCCCCCGCAGCAACAACTACCCGCAGGAATGTATAGTTACCAATAGTCTTATTCATCATGTAGGGGAAATTGAAAAGCAGGCAACAGGTGTGGAAATCTCTGTTTCTTCGGGCATTACCGTAAGTCATAACAGCATTTATCATACGCCCCGCGCCGGTCTCAATATCGGCGATGGCTGCTTCGGCGGTCACGTACTGGAATACAACGACGTGTTTAACACCGTACAGGAAACAGGCGATCACGGCGCATTTAATTCGTGGGGGCGTGACCGTTACTGGGCGCCCGACAGGGGCTATATGGACAGCATTGTTGCCGCCCACCCTGAACTGGTGAAACTGGACGCCATCCGGCCGGTGATCATCCGCAACAACCGGTTCCGCTGTGATCATGGATGGGACATAGACCTCGACGACGGCTCTTCCAACCACCAGATCTATAACAATGTTTGCCTTAATGGCGGTTTGAAACTCCGGGAAGGCTTTAACCGGGTAGTGAAAAATAATATTATGATCAATAATTCTTTTCATCCGCATGTATGGTTTACCAACAGCCAGGATGTATTTGAAAATAATATAGTGATGCGTAAATACTTTCCCATACAGGTGAAAGACTGGGGCCACCAGGTAGACAGCAACCTGTTCCCCGATGAAGCAGCGCTGGAGCTTGCCCGCAGCAACGGAACAGATGCGCATAGCATTGCCGGCGATCCACAGTTCCTTCACCCGGATAAGGGCGACTATACGGTATCTCCCAATTCCCCTGCCCTGCGCATCGGCTTTAAAAACTTTGCGATGGATAGTTTTGGCGTGCAGGAACCAGGTTTAAAGGCAATAGCCCTGCAACCGGTGATCCCCGCGCTGGTAACAGATAAACCGCAACATGCACAAAAGCCGGCAGGACTGCCCTTCCTGGGAGGCATGGTAAAGCCGGTGGAAAGCATGGAAGAACGCTCCGCTTACGGCCTACAGGATGAATCCGGCGCCATTGTAGTATCTGTCCAGGAAAACAGTTTACTGGCCGGTTCCGAGATCCGGGCGAAAGATGTTATTTGCATGGCCAATGGCGTAAAAGTAGCTTCCGCAAAACATCTGCTGGAAATTTTACAGGCAGTAAAGGGGAAAGAGAAGATCCCTGTGGAAATCATGCGGAACCAGCAGAAGCAGGTAGTGCAGGTAAGGCTGAAATAAGCGTATTTTATTACAGGTAGAAAAAATGCAGGATAACGCTGACAGGCGTTATCCTGCTTAATTAATCCTCATAGCTTACATTTTTTGTACGTATAT
>NZ_DATMTE010000094.1:0-2745 GCF_035564935.1 Chitinophaga sp.
ATAACTAAAATAATAATGGGAAGACTGCTATCATCCCGCAGAGAGCTGGACATTGCCCATAAAAGCAGTCCGGATGCGCTAAGGATTAGCGTGCCTGCTATGAGGCCGCTGATAGCGCCGCCACGTATGCCACGAAGCCAGTATTTTACCCTTTCAATGTCTTTATCTGTGAGTGGAAGATAGTTTATCATTTTTGCCGGAAGTGTATGGGGGTATACGTTCATATATTATGGGTAATAAGCAAAGGTAAAATATATTTTTTTGAACAAAACCGAAACGACCATGCAGGTTCTTATAAAATTGTAGAGCCGTTAGGCAAAGGCAAATTCAAAACCCTGAAGGATGATTTTTATTGTTTTACAGAAGCAGCAAATACCGCAGCTTTTGGCAACAGGATAACCTCCCTGATTTGCTTACAAGTTTCAGGGGTTTGCATACACGTGTGCGATTTGGCTTACCGACCTTTGGATCATGGAAATAAAACAAATAGCATTGGGCAGCCAGGGTTTGGTTGTGCCGGTGATCGGCCTGGGCTGTATGGGCATGACGGGTTTTGAAGAAGCACATATGTACGGACCTGCGGATGAGCGGGAAGCCATCGCGACGATTCACCGTTCGTTCGAATTAGGCGGTAATTTTTTGGATACTGCCGATCTGTACGGGCCGTTGAAAAATGAGCAGCTCATTGCGAAAGCAATCAGCGGCAAACGCGATCAGTATATTTTAGCCACCAAGTTTGGCTGGGAAATCGATGACAACAACAAAGTGACCTGGGCCATCAATGGTAAAAAGGACTATGTAAAGAAATCTTTAGAGCGTTCGCTAAAGAATCTCAATACTGATTACATCGATCTGTATTACCTGCACCGCCTCGATAAAAATACGCCGGTCGAGGAAACGGTTGATGCCATGGCCGAACTGGTTAAAGAAGGTAAAGTAGGATATATCGGTCTGTCGGAAGTATCATCTGAAACGGTTAAGCGGGCGCATGCCGTGCACCCGGTCACCGCAGTACAAAGCGAGTATTCTTTATTTGAACGAACGGTGGAAGAACGCGGGGTGTTAGCAACATTAAATGAACTGGGTATCGGGTTTGTAGCTTACTCACCATTGGGCCGTGGGTTTTTATCGGGACAGATCAAAAGCATCGATGACCTGCCGGAGAACGATTTCCGCAGAGCGATCCCGCGTTTCCAGGGCGAAATGTTTAATAAGAATATTGAATTGGTTAAGGCAATTGAAGCTATGGCTGAAGCAAAGAACGTTACTCCTTCGCAGCTGGCTTTGGCCTGGATCATGAGCAAGGGGATTTTACCGATCCCGGGAACGAAACGCAGAAAGTACCTGGAACAAAACATTGCGGCGACTACCATTGAGCTGACGGAGGCGGATCTTTCACAACTGGAAAGCATCGTGCCTTTGGGTACAGACACAGGCGCACCTTATGATGAGTTCAGTATGGGCTTAATTGATTAATTTTGCTTATGAACGCTATCAATTCCATATCAGAATTTCACCGGTTGCTGTCGTTGCCCGAACCTCGCCACCCGCTGGTAAGCGTGATCAATCTGTCGGAAAGTGTTTTTTTGGAAGATGAGATCTGGAAAGGTTTCGTTAACCGCTTTTATTGCGTGGCGCTCAAACGCGAAGCCAAAGGCAAGATCAGGTACGGACAGCAGCATTATGATTACGATAAAGGAGTATTGAGTTTTACTGCGCCTAACCAGGTGCAACAACTGGACCTGCAAAATATGGAATGCGGGTCCGGTTATCTCCTGATCTTTCACCCGGACTTCCTGTTACAGCATCCTCTGGCAAGCAGCATTCATCGCTACGGTTTTTTCGATTACGCGGTTAACGAAGCACTGCACCTGTCGGCCGAGGAAGAAGATGACCTGATCACGATCCTCCATAAAATTGACAGGGAGTGCCAGCATATCGATAAGCATACCCAGGAGATCATTCTGACGCAGATCGAGAGTCTGCTGAAATACTCCAACCGTTTTTATGAGCGGCAGTTTTTGACCCGCAGGAATAATAATTCAGCGCTGCTGACCAGGTTCGGGCAGTTGATCGATGATTACTTTAACAGCGATGTACAGGGTTTGCTCACGGTACAATATATTGCTGCGCAGATGAACCTGTCGCCGAACTACCTGAGTGACCTGCTTCGGATTCATACGGGGCAGAACACACAGCAGCATATTCATGAAAAACTGATCGCGAAAGCCAAAGAAAAACTTTCCACGACCAATCTTTCGGTCAGCGAGATCGCCTATGCCCTGGGCTTTGAGCATGCGCAATCTTTTAGCACGCTTTTCAAAAAGAAGACGAATTTATCGCCGCTGGAATTTCGTCAGGCTTTTAACTGATTGCCGGGGGACAAACTGTGTCCGGGAAATACTCTCCGGTAAAATATCCACCGATAAAACCCCTTGGCTTGCAGGCTTCTATCTGGTTATCCGTTGAAGTCTTGTCAGCTAGTCTGCTTTTAAGCTTTTAAATGCTTTTGCCAATAGCAAAGTCAGATTTTGGAGTTCGCTTTCACTGAGAATACTACCAATTTGTGTGGTTACATTTTTACGGAAATTTTCGGATCCATCAATGAGCAATTTCCCTTTTTTTGTGGCATTTAAATAAAATGTTCTGCGATCTGTGCTTCCCTGTTCCTGGGTTAAGAGATTATTTTCCAGTAGGAATTTCAATTGCCTGGAGATAGCCGGTTGGCTAACCCCGAGATTTCGC
>NZ_DATMTE010000095.1:0-1536 GCF_035564935.1 Chitinophaga sp.
GAGAAGGGCTACACCGGTACTTCTTTGAATGATATGACCAATGCCACCGGGTTAACAAAGGGCAGTATTTACGGCAACTTCGCCAACAAAGACGAAGTAGCCCTGGCCTGCTTCGACTACAACCTGAAAAAGGTAGGCAGCATTATCCGGCAGGAAATGGATAAAAAAGATACCTGCAGGGATAAGCTGCTGGTATATGTGCATGTATATGAAAACTTCCTGAAACACCCGTTTCCTGCGGGCGGATGTCCTATTCTCAATACAGCTATTGAGGCGGATGATACCCATCCTTTACTGAAACAAAAAGCAGTGGATGCTCTCCATACCTGGAAGGGGATCATTACCGGCCTGATCACCAAAGGCATAGCGGCAGGGGAATTCAGCGAAGACGTGAATACGGAGCAGGTGGCGCTCACCATGATTGCCACTATTGAAGGCTGCATCATGATTGCCAAGCTAACCGGTAAAATGAATTACCGTAACAGTATTATGCAGTCTGTAGAAAAAATGATCAACGAATTATAATACTATTTTTTTCTTTATAAATATACCGTTCGGTATATAAAAAAACAAAACAAAATGAAAACAACAGGAAACACCGTACTTATTACCGGTGGCAGCGCAGGCATTGGGTTAGAAATAGCCCGGCAATTATCCCAACAGGGTAACCAGGTGATCATTACCGGCAGGGACGCCACCCGCCTGGAAAAGGCCGTTCAGCAACTGCCCGGCGTGAAAGGCATTGTGAGCGATGTAACCAGCGATAAAGCAGTGGCCCAACTGGTAGCCACCCTGCAGGAAGAATACCCGTCATTAAATATCCTGGTCAATAATGCAGGCCGCGCCTTTGCTTACGAGTTGTCTGAAAACGCCAATGCAGCCGGAAAAGCAGCAGAAGAAATGGATACCAACTTTTTTGCGGTACTGCGTCTTACCGAAAAATTGCTGCCCATACTTAACCGGCAGCCGGAAGCCGCCATTGTAAACGTTACTTCCATTGTGGCTTTTGCACCCGGCGCGCGGATAGCCACTTACTCCGCTACCAAAGCCGCCCTGCGCTCTTACACGCATTCTATGCGCGTTACCTTTCCCAAACTGCACATCTTTGAACTGATGCCTCCCCTGGTAAATACCGATTTCTCCCAGGAAATAGGCGGCGCCAACGGTATTCCGCCATCACAGGTGGCTGCGGAACTGCTCGCAGCACTCGGCAAAAATGAATACGAGATCCGCGTAGGCGATACGGAACAGATCTACCAGTTATCACGCACCTCCACCGCAGCCGCATTGGAAGCAATGAACAGCAGGGAGCATTAAAAAATTTATCCATAAATATACCAACCGGTATATTAAATAACGGCAATGAAACGTACAGTACTGATCCTGGTGGTGATCACAGCGGCTATCATGGAATTGATAGATACCTCCATTGTAAACGTAGCCTTATCACATATGAGCGGCAACCTGGGCTCCACGCTGGAAGATACCTCCTGGGTCATTACTGCCTACGCCATTGCCAACGTGATCATTATAGAT
>NZ_DATMTE010000096.1:0-4012 GCF_035564935.1 Chitinophaga sp.
GGCGGGTGATCATATCATGGCAGCCCGTGTTACTTTTTCCTTCGTGCCGGTAGGAAATAGTTGCTGTCAGTTTTCCCGAGGCATCAAACAGGCTGTCTGTGCCCACCGGTACGCCGCAGCCGTTATAGTTACCCTGATGCGTTACCTGTTTCAGACGGCCGTTATCATAATACGTTTTGTAAGCAGTTACCTGGGCCTTGCTGCCGGTAAAGCGGAACATGGCCAGTGCCGTTATGAGCAGTATGCGAAGCGGATAAATATTATTGATCATCTACGGAGTTTAAAACAGCATAACAACGTGGTTCATAAAAGTAAAATAGTTAAAATTCCGGAGAATGATCATCAGTTGAACGACTGCCGAAATTCCAAAGGAGACAGGTGGGTTTTGATCTTAAATAATTTACTGAAAGACTGGGGATGTTCAAAGCCCAGCTCGTACGCAATTTCACTGACTGATAAACTGGTGGTAGACAACTTTTCCTTGGCTTTCTCTATTAGCTTTTCATGAATATGCTGTTGTGCGTTCTGTCCTGTCAGTGAACGCAGCATATCGCTCAGGTAGCGGGAGGAAAGATGTAATTGTGCTGCAAGGTATTCAACAGTAGGTAATCCTTTGTTCAGCGCGTGTGCCGTTTCAAAATAATCATTCAGCAGTTGCTCCATTTTCGACAGCAGGTCGTTATTTACTGCTTTCCTGGTGATGAACTGCCGTTTATAAAAACGGTTACTGAAGTTGAGTAATACTTCTATATAGGACATTATTACATCCTGGCTGAAATCATCTATGGGGTTGTTCAACTCCCTGGTAATATGTTCCAGCACTTCCGTAATGGTTACCCTTTCCTTTTCAGAAAGATGCAGGGCTTCGTTGGCTTCGTAAGAAAAGAAGCCATAGTTCTTTATGTTTTTTCCCAAGGGATAATTACGGATAAAGTCGGGATGGATCAGCAGTGTGGCGCCATAAAATTCCTGGTCGCCAATAATAGAGATGACCTGATGAGGAGCGGTAAATACCAGGCCGCCCTCATCATAATCATAATACCCCTGTCCGTATCCTATCCTTCCGTTTTGCAGTTTTTTATAGGATATTTTGTAAAAGCTGAGCAGGAATGTTTCCGGCAACTGATCCATTGCCACTGCAATCTTGGTGTTGTCTATCAGGCTTATCAGCGGATGCTGCGGACCGGGTAAGCCCAACATCCGGTGCAACCCGGCGATAGAATCAATTTTAAAAGGAACGGAAGGATTTTTTTTCATCTTGTTCAGTTACGCTGTTACAAACCTAATACATTTTTGCCCATCTCTATTCTGAAGGCTTCATTGCCAATTTCCACGCGTCTTGCATATAAAGATTGTGCATCCTGGCCGGCTACATAGCGTACCTGGTTTTTGCCGTCCGTGGCAGCTTCATACACAACGCCGGCGATTTGTTCTGCCGTTGAAAAATTATCTACGTTGAAAAGCGCCCATAGTTTTTTGGTGGCTTCATCGTAAGCGGGATGTGAGGGGGCATCTATGGATCTGCCGCCAAAATCGGTGGCGATACCGCCCGGCGCCACGGTTTTTACGCCTACATTGAACAATCCCATTTCAAATGAGAGGCTTTCACTCCAGCCTTCCAGGGCAAACTTGGTAGCATGATATACGGAGCCCAGGGGAAAGGCAAACAGGCCGCCCATAGAGGTAGTAGTAATAAACAAACCGCTCTTTTTCTCCCTGAAATAGGGGATGAATGCCTGGGTAACCCTCAGCACACCCAGCAGGTTAGTGTTCAGTTGCCTTGTCATCTGTTCGTCGCTGAAAGCCTCCATAGGGCCTACCAAACCGTAACCTGCATTGTTAAACACCACGTCTACACCCGATTGTATGGCTTTTTGAACAGTGCTGTTTACCTGTTCGGGGTTGGTAACATCCAATGGTAAAAGGGTTACATTCTCCAGCCCGGAAAGCTCGGTTTCTTTTTCCGGTTGGCGCATAGTGGCTATCACTGCCCATCCTTTCTGCTGGAATAATTTAGCTGTTGCCTTGCCTAAGCCGGTAGAAGCGCCGGTAATAAAGATCGTTTTCATGTTGTTCATTTTTATAACACAAAATTCGACCGGAGGGAGTTTTGACACGTTGCCGTATTGAAGATGCTTGTAGTCAAAATGACGAAAGAGGGGTGCAGGTTAGCTGCCCAACCCCTGCAAAAAGCCGTTGAGGTCATCATCTTTATCCAGTCCCAGCTTCTGTTTGATCCGGTAACGGCTCATTCTCACACTTTTTGCTTCAATGTTCATCAGCTGGGCAATCTGCCGGGTGTCCATCTTAAGATAAAGATAGGCGCAGAGTTTCAGGTCAAGTAAGGTGAGTTTTCGCTGGGCTTTATCGTTGATAAGGTTAAAAAAACCGGGGTGTACCTGCTGGATTTGCAGCTTGGCATGTTCAAAATCGTTGTCGATCACCATCTGTTCCTTCAGGATCTTTTGCATATTAACGGCGTCGCCTTCTGTAAGCTTGTTGCTGATGCTTTGCAGGGTTTGATTTTTATGCTCCAGTTGCAGCACATTGGCCATTACTTCTTTCTTTAATTGTTGCTGTTGAGTGGCCAGCAGCTGTTGTTCTGCCCTGAGCCTCGCGTGTTCTTCCTTTTCCAGGCGAACCTGCATGTCAGATTCGTGTTTTTCCAGCTCCAGCTGTTTTTCCCGCTGTAGCGAAAGGCGCAACCTGAAGTGGTACGACCGGAACATGAATATCAGTCCGAGGAAGGAGGCCAGTGCAATACAGGCATATAAATAATTCTGCATGGTGCGGCTCTTTTCCTGTTCTTTCAGGAGCTGCATCTCGTTGTTTTTCTTTTCCGTTTCGTACTGTATCTCCAGCTTTTGGGTATTGAGCGCCTGCTGCTGGTTGAATACCTTGTTATTATAGAGCGTCGCCTCTTTTTGATACTCCAGTGCTTTCCGGTAGTTCCCCCTTTGCTCGTAGAAGGCCGACAGCGACTGCACTACGTTGATCATTGTATAATAATAAGGCGTATTGGCGGCTTTAATCACTTCGTATGCTTCCAGCAGATAGCTTTCCGCCTGCGCCTCGTTGCCTTCACGTTTGGCAAATTCGCTCAGTATGCCCAGGCTGCTGGCAAATACATCTTCGCTGTTACCGGCGTTCTTCAATACAGACCGTGCTTCGCCGGCGTAGTGTATGGCCTGGGCTTTAACCCCCGGATCATCAGAAGGGAAATATTTCAGGTAGGTGTTGGCAATGTTTATACAGGCAATGGCATAGGTATTATTGGCCACCCTGCCTGGGTATTGCCGGTACAAGCCCACCGGTTTGTTCAGGTAAAACATCACACTGTCCAGTTCCAGCTTACTTTTGGTGGCATTGTATTTATATTCATGCGCTACCGACAGGGCAGTGTAGCAATTACTCAGGAGGTTGTAATCGTTGGCCTTCAGCGCACTTGCTGTGGCAGCCCTGGCATATGCATCTACCTTTTCCTCATTATTCCAGCCTGAATACACCACATAAAGCTGGTAATATATTTTAGCGGCAATGTAGGGATCGGGCTCCTTGTCCAGTTGCCGGAGCCCCAGCTGGCAGTATTTCACCACATCATCTGAGTTATCCAGCGTTTTGTATAACAGTACCCTGGTGTAATAAGCATACGCCAGGGCAACAGGGTCGGGAACTGATTGGGCAATGGTAAACACGGAATCGACCGCTTTTTTGAGGTCGGCATACTGTTGTTGGTTGAATTTGATATTTGCCAGCATAGCATAGGCCCTGGTAGCTTCGCGGTGGTTTTGATGCTTTAAAGATATAGCAATGCATTGCCGCGCTGCTGTTGCAGCAAGGGTATAATCTTTACCGGCCCGGTATATTTCGGCCAGCTGGTTAAGTAAGGCCGGCTTCTCCTTTTCGTTAAAAGCAGGATCAGTTATTACAGAGTGCAGGCTATCTGCCAGTGGAATTTGTGCAGATGCTACCGAAAGCCACCCGCATATACAAACAACTATACAAACAAATG
>NZ_DATMTE010000097.1:0-5517 GCF_035564935.1 Chitinophaga sp.
CTGTTTTTATTTGGTTGAAATAATTACGTGGCCTTTTTGTGTTGTTGTATGATTATGGTAGTACTGTTATTTTTCTCCCTTCCAGTTGCAGGTGGTTAAATCCGCTGCCCTCCAGCATATGCAGTACGGCTTCCAGGCTCATACTACGACTGATGGCCCCACCGTACAGCTCCGCGCTGGGTTTTACATGGTACACTACTTCTACGTTGTACCAGCGCGATACCTCTCTCAATATCGTTTCAAGGTCCATGTTGTCAAATAAGAAAAGGCCATTCTTCCAGGCAATGGCTTTGGCCGTATCTGCCTGCTGCACGGCAATGTGCGTGCCGCCGCCTTCCAGCACCGCCTGTTGCCCCGGCCGCAGCGTTTGTGCAGCCGCTGCGTTCTTTACCCTTACAGCCCCACTCAGCAGTGTAGTGTTAACGGCCTTTTCATCTTCATAAGCCATCACGTCAAAACGGGTGCCCAGCACTTGTACCTCCATATCATTCACCTTTACCACAAAGGGTTTGGAAGACGCCTGCGCTATTTCAAAATAACCCTGACCTTTCAGCTCTACCACTCTTTGCTGCCCGGTGAAGGCGGTGGGGTAACGGAGGGAGGAGGCGGAGTTGAGCCATACCTTACTGCCGTCTGGCAGGGTGATACCAAAGCGGCCGCCTTTAGGCGTTACCAGCGTATTGATCTGGGAAGCCTGGTTGCCCGGGGTATAATGCAGTTGGCCGTTGCTTTGACGGATGTTCCGGCGTATCTGCTGGTTGCCCGCACTGTCTAGCGGTACAGTGGTGCCGTCTGCCAGTACCAGCGTGGCCTGGTTGTAACCGGGCTGTATCTTACTGATTATACTGGCGGTCTGCATCGGGACCGCGGGCGGCTCCTGCTGTAGCATATACAGTAACCCGGCACCCGCTACGACTACCACAGTGGCGGCTGCCAGCCAGTAAAAAGGACTGCGGCTGCGTTCTGTACGGCGTGCCCTGCGGAGGATAGCGCCGGCCAGCTCCGCTTCTTTTTCAGGGGGCAATGGTGGATGATCGGCCGTTTCCAGCAGTTGCTGCACTGCATCAGGGAGGCGCAGATCTTCGTCTCTCACCAGTTGCAGGAACTCTTCCACCTCCGGGGGCGTAAGCGTACCGGTAATGTAGCCCTGCAGCAATATGTCGAATCTTGTAGGCATGTGTTATGTATAAAGACACATTCCGGCAGAGATATTACTAGTCTCCCGCAAATTTTTTTTCAGAGGCCGGCCTGTAACAGGCAGAAAAGCAGTAAAGTTCCTGTGGTAGCTCGTTCCAGGAAATGACGGATGTTCACCAACGCCTGGGCCAGGTGGTTACGTACGGTATGTTGGCTGATGTTGAGCCGGGCGGCTATCTCTTCCTGCTTCAGCCCTTTTTCCTTGCTCAGCTGGTAGATGAGGCGCTGCCGGTCAGGCAGACGGGCAATGGCCAGTTGGAGAAAACCACGGGATTCCTTTCTCAGCAGCGCCTGCTCAGGATTGTCCGCAGACTCGCTGAAGTATTCCAGTAAAGTATCGGTAAACTGCAGGGTGTGGGATTTTTTGCGCAGTTCGTTCAGGATATAATGCCGCGCGCTGGTATAGAGATAGGCTTTCAGGTTTTCTACGCTAGCAAGACTGGCGCGGCTGAGCCAGATCTTGAGGAACACTTCCTGCACCATGTCTTCCGCCAGCCCGGTAGATTTGGTCATGATAAAAGCAACATTGTAAATGTGGTGGCTGTACAGGTGAAAGAACTCGCGGAACGCAGATTCATCGCCTTCGGAGAGGCGTACGGACAATGATTCCGGGTGGTGGTGGCGGTCCATTTTCATAACGTTGCGTAGAGGTACTAAAGTATATAAAACTTTTCAGCATTCGGAATAGTCCGAAGAAAAAGTACCGTTCACCGAACAAGCCGACAAAGGCTACTCACAACGCGAGCAGAAAGAAAGATTGCGCAGGTATTGTGAGATAAACCAAATCACTATTCGTAAAGTGACGTATGAAGATCATTCCGCCAAAACCGTTGAGCGTTCCAAGTGGTCGATTTAAAAAAAGAAAGAACCAGGCCGATGTTATCCCGTTTATCAACCGGGATCGGTTCAGCTGCAACGCCGGCGATGCTTACCAGATGATCAAGATCCTCAAAAAGACGGACGTTGAGCTACAAGCCATCGCACAGCCGCTGGATCTTCACGCAACTGAACGCCCGCACATACTTTGTAGAACAGGTCTATAAAGGCGCCAGGGAATTGGAATTGCGATGCATCTGGCGATTGATTAAAATCCTGTCTGTTGTGGCAGAATTTATCTGAATGCTTACAAGAAAGAGGAAAGCCGGCATGTTTCCGTTTGCATGAGCCGATTATTTCAGCGGCGCTTTTTTTAACATGCAAAACTACCTGGAAGGCAAACAGACTTTTTATTCCACACAGTTGGGAAACAAAGAAATTTTTCAGCTTCGCGGCATGCTGCTATATCCGAGATGCGAAAAGCTGCTCACCAGCTGCGCCTCCCGGGTTGCTCCGCGAAAAAAATGCGTATTATCATTGCCATTCTTCCTGCGGCTTTCGGGTGAGCGCCGACAACGCCAACGATATGTTCAGAAGAAAGCTGGACAAATAGACGACCAGGTATGGCATAGTGAAGTCCTTTACTCATCTCACAAATAAAGGATACAAAAAATTTCTCCCGGTTGAACCGCGATGATATCCGCAAGATCAATGAACAGCCGGATGAAGCCAACAACGACGTGGTAGTGGCTCGTAAGAAATTACTAAAAGATGAAATTGATGGAATTGACTTTAAAACGATTCACGCAGATGTGGAAAAACGGGTACGGCTGCCGAAAGCACAACGGGTTGAAAAAAGTAAACAATTAGAAAGCATCCATAGGAGATTTGAAGTTGGTGGTAACTACTCTGCAAAAACTGGAACGTTTCTACCAGGACGCTGACCGACGAAATTTTCGAACTAAGAGAGTAAATGAGGCCGTTCGGCTGATACGTATGCTGGATAAGGGATTCCGCTAAAAAGAAAACGAGACAAACAAGGGTTTTCCTCGTTTGTCTCGTTTGGTGCGAAGGAGGAGATTCGAACTCCCAAGCCCTTTCAGGCACTACCACCTCAAAGTAGCGCGTCTACCAATTTCGCCACCTTCGCATCTGGTAGAATGGGGTGCAAAAATAATGGCTTTTTTAAAATAAGCAAATTTATTTCTGAAAAAGGCAATTATTTCCGTAACAGGATCCGGAATGTAGTGCCTTTATTTATTTCGGACGACTTTACATACAGCCGGCCGCGGTGATATTCTTCTATGATCCGTTTGGCCAGCGACAGTCCCAGTCCCCACCCCCGCTTTTTGGTACTGAAGCCGGGTTTGAACACTTTTTCAAAGCTCAGTTTGGGAATACCTTTGCCGGTATCGGCTACATCTATCGTGATAAAGGTGGGGTGATTTTCTATGGTGATATCAATCTTTCCCTTTCCTTCCATGGCATCGAGGGCATTTTTCAATAAATTCTCCACCACCCAGTCGAAAAGCGGGGGAGAGAACATGGCGGGGAGTTCTTCTTCAGAACTGTGAACGGTAAGTACTACTTTCTGCGGCGCTCTTTTCCGGATATAGTTGGCCATGTTTTCTATCTGCGCCACGATGTCTTTTTCTTCCAGTTTAGGAACGCTTCCTATTTTGGAGAAGCGGTCGGTGATAAGTTTAAGCCGGTCCACATCTTTTGAAAGCTCTGTAACGATGGTGGCATTGGCTTCGTTATCGCGCAGTATTTCCAGCCAGGCTTCCATGGAAGAGAGGGGGGTGCCCAGTTGGTGGGCTGTTTCTTTGGCCAGTCCTACCCATACCTGGTTTTGGGTGGCGCGGTTGGTGCTGGACAGGGCAAAGAGTACAATGGCAATGAAAAGGGTGACCACTATCAGCTGTATGTACGGGTAATAGCGGATCTGCCGGAGGATCAGTGAATCGCCGTAGTAGATGTAGTTATACATTTTTTGCCTGGAATCCACTTCCATGATGAACGGCGGGTGTTGTTTTTTAAAAGCCTGCAGTTCATTGCGGAGGAAGTTAGGATCCTGCATGATGCGCAGGGAGTCGAGGTTGCGGCTATCCAGGATCTTACCCGTTTCATCGGTTAATATCAGCGGGATGGTGGTGTTGTTGGTCACGATGTCGACAGCAAGGTTCAGGTTGGCTTCAGAACCAGCCCGCAGGAGTTCGCGGTTGGCTTCCACCCAGGTGGCCACTTTTTTTCTTTCTTCTTCCTGGATATTGCGGGATAAATTGCTTACAAACCAGATAGTGGTGCCAATGATCAGCACTGCTATGGAGGCCAGTACAAACTTCCAACCGATATACTGTTTAAACATACTTCTAATTTAAGCCTTATTCGGCTTACCTGTTTCTGTAATGATTCGCAAATATTAGGATCGTTTGTTGCATATTTGCATCTCAAAAATAATTGTTCACGCATAAACGTAATATCCGTTGTCCGTATTGCCATCAGTAGCAGTTGTTATTTTAAATTGGAATGGGAGATCTTTTCTGGAGAAGTTCCTGCCGTCTGTGTGCCGTTCTACTTATGGCAACCTGCAGCTGGTGCTGGCCGACAATGCCTCCACAGACGACAGCGTGGCTTTTGTGACGGCGCATTACCCGCAGATCCGGATCATCCGGAATCCGCATAACGATGGCTTTGCCGGTGGGTATAATGATGCTTTGCAGCATGTACAGGCCGATATTTACGTGTTGCTGAACCAGGACGTGGAGGTAGAGCCGGGCTGGATAGAGCCCGTAGTGGCGCTGATGGAACAGGACAAGCGGATTGCTGCCTGCCAGCCTAAAATGAGGGCTTACAAAGATCCGGAAGAGTTTGAGTACGCAGGCGCTGCCGGCGGCTGGATGGACATCCTGGGGTATACCTTTTGCCGTGGGCGGATCCTGTATACCACCGAGAAAGATAACGGGCAATATGATGATGTACAGGATATTTTCTGGGCCACCGGGGCGGCATTGTTTATCCGTTCGGCCTGTTATCACCAGGTAGGGGGCTTCGACCGCGACTTTTTTGCGCATATGGAAGAAGTGGACCTTTGCTGGCGCTTACAGCGGGCAGGTTACCGTATCTGCTATTGCCCCGCTTCCAGGGTGTTTCATGTGGGAGGCGGCAGCCTGCCCCAGGGAAATCCCCGTAAGCTGTACCTGAACTTCAGGAACAACCTGATGATGCTCTGGAAGAACCTGCACAGCGAAGACCGCTGGATAGTGCTGGTACAACGGTTTTTCCTGGATATACTGGCCGGCGTGAAAAGCCTGGTGGCAGGAAAGCCAAAGGATATGGCTGCTATTTACCGCGCTTATAAGGATTATTATCGCTGGAGAAGGAAGTATGTGAAGAAAGATGATCTGCCGGAAATGAAGCTGATGAAAATGAGCGGGGTGTTCCATGGTATTATGATCTGGCGCTATTATTTTCTTGGACACAAGTATTTTTCTGAATTGATCT
>NZ_DATMTE010000098.1:0-6277 GCF_035564935.1 Chitinophaga sp.
AATCAGTTTAATCCTGAGTCAGACAAAACCCGCTGCATTATTTAATATTCTTCCTGATCTCCTCCGACGTTTTCCGGAAGTAATCCGACTGTTTCAGCAGTTCCTCGCGGTTGGCGCCGGTAACGGCCGTTGCTTCCTGCGATTTGCTTTTGCTGATTTCCTGCATCCAGTTAGTGATGTAGGTGCTTACCTGTGAGTTGTTAAATTGAATGGTCATGGCTTTTACCTGGTCCACGCCTTTTATAACAGCAGGGGTGCTGTTAACTTTGGATAAGAAGCCCAGGTAATCAAAAGCTGCATTCAGCTTGTCCTGGCCGGAGGTTTCGTCAAATTTAGCGGCTACAAAAGCGATATCGGCAGTATCTCCTTTCCGCGCGTACACGCCTGCAATAGCATTTACCAGCTTGCCCCGGGTATCGCTTTCCAGTTGTTTGGCAATGTGGTAGGCTTTATCGAGATCCAGTGTGGCTAAGCCTTCCAGGCCGGCTGCTTCTACACCGTAGGATTTATCTTTTGTAGCTGTTTCAAATAAGGATGCATACTGAGCATCTTTCAGTTCTCCCAGTTGCTGCAGGGCGGCAGCACGCACCAATGAGCTGGGATCTTGTTTGGCAAGATCTAACAGGATGGGAAGGGTAGCGGCTTTCACTGCGGCATTGCCCAGGTTCAGTTTACCTATTGTATAGCTTCTTAAGCCATGGTATTTATCTTTCAGGGCCAGCGCCAGCAGCTTCACGGCTTCAGGATTGGTGGCCTGTGCATCCGCTGCCTCATCAATGGCGATGTGACGATCCATATAATTCGGCGCGTGCGCGTATTGGTAAGCATAGGTGCTGAATGCACGATGGTCATCTATCTTGGCTAAAACTACCTTATCTGCATCTACATTCACCAGGTCTGGTTTGGTGGTATAGGAGAAGGTGAAGGAATCGACCCTGTTTTCCATGAAGATGTTATGCCTTTCTGTTTTACCGCCGGCATATATGTCGATAGCCATGGGAATATGCCATACTTTGTTGTCTTTCTGGATCTGTTGTAAGATAACGGTTACTGTGTTGGTAGCGTCGTTATACTTGTAGCTGATATCCAGCTGGGGGAAGCCTTTGCCAAAATACCATTCGTTAAAGAACCAGTTCATATCCCGGCCGGTTACTTCTTCCACGGCAAGACGCAGCTGGTGCGCTTCTGTAGCCTTAAAAGCATTTGTTTTCAGGTAGAGGTTCAGGGATTTGAAGAAGGCGGAGTCTCCTACTGCATTGCGGAGCATATTTAAAACACGGCCACCTTTCTGGTAGGTGATCTGGTCAAACATATCTTCTTTATCGTGGTAATGAAAGCGCACCAGGTCTTTATCGCCGGAGTATTGTGCCATCGACATATACGACTGCGTTGCTTCCAGGCTGTGTTCATCTGCTGCGTCTTTACCGTATTTATGTTCCAGCCACAGGTATTCGCTGTAATCGGCGAAGGATTCGTTTACGGTAAGATTGCTCCAGGACTCTGCAGTGGCAAGGTCGCCAAACCAGTGATGGAACAGTTCATGCGCAATTACGCTTTCGTTGTAGTTGTTATTATCGAGCAGTTCACGGTCTGTTTTCTGCATAAATTCCCCGTGAAGCGTGGCAGTGGTATTTTCCATGGCGCCGGAAACGTAGTCGCGGCCGGTGATCTGGGAGTATTTCACCCAGGGATAATCGTATCCCAGTATTTTGGAATAGAAGGTGAGCATTTCAGGGGTATTACCAAAAATGGCTTTGGCATGTTTCTCAAAAGGCTTTTCCACATAATAGCTTACTTCCTTGCCGCGCCAGCTGTCTTTTACGATGGCGTATTCACCTACTGCCATCATAAACAGGTAAGGGGAGTGGGGAAGATCCATTTTCCAGGTATCGGTACGGGTACCGTCAGCATTGTTTTTCTGCTTTACCAGTTTACCGTTGGAAAGGGTTACATACTTCTTTTCCACCGTCATGCTGATTTCTTCTGTACACTTCTGGTTGGTTTTATCGATAGTGGGAAACCAGGCAGAAGAGCTTTCAGTTTCGCCCTGGGTCCATATCTGGGTAGGTTTGTTAGGATCTTTACCATCCGGGTTGATGAAATAGAGCCCTTTGGCATCAGAGATGGCAGCGCTGCCTTTTACTTTGAGTTCATCGGGTTTTGCTGTATAATTTATATAGATGATATATGATTCGGTGGCTTTGTAACGTTTATCCAGTGCGATATGCAGCTGAAGACTGTCGTAGCTGTATTTCAGCGGGCTGTTTTTACCTGCTTTTACTACTGCAACGTCTTTGATGTCCATGCCCTTTGCATCCAGCGTAAGGGAGTCGGTAGCGTAAAAGTGAGGCTTGAGGGTTATCCAGGCTTTGCCATAGAGGTAACGTTTGGCGTAGTCGAAACGTACGTCCAGCTTCGTATGTACCAGGTCGTTCACTTTGGTGGCGGATGCACGGTAGATCTTTAGTGCGGGGTCGTCCTGGGCAGTGTTGTCAGATTGGGCCATTAGGTTAGTGCTCATCGCCAGACCGGCTATTCCTCCGATCAGCATCCCCATCAGGGATTGCTTCAGATGTAGATTCATGTAAAAGACTGTTTTAAACAAATGTATTGGCTTGGGCCAATTTAAAAGAGTCAAATTTAAACAAATGGGCCAAATATGAGGTAAGTGGTTAAAAATGCTATTTTTGTTACGCCTACAGGCCGATAAAACAACATTATGATCAAAGCAATAGTGAATGGTAAATCTGCATTTGCCGTTAATAACGATACAAAAGTTACCTGCGATAACCAGGAAGTGGATTGGTCGGCAGTGAAGCTACCCACCGGCGATTACAGTGTTATAATGGACGGCCGCAGCTACCAGGCGCAGGTTTTAAGGATCGAAAAAGAAACCAAAACGGTAGTATTGCAGGTAAACCAGCAACAGTTCGAGGTACAGATAGAAGAGCCGATCGACCAGCTGCTGGCATCTATGGGGATCAAAGATGCCATGACCAGGAAGGTGAATGATATCAAGGCGCCAATGCCCGGCCTGGTGCTGAAGGTGCTCGTAAGCCCGGGACAGGCCATCAAAAAGGGCGACCCGGTACTGATCCTGGAGGCCATGAAAATGGAAAATGTGTTCAAGGCCGCTTCAGACGCCATTGTAAAAGAAATCAAGGTATCAGAGCGCACCGCAGTGGAAAAAGGTGAAGTGCTGATCGTGCTGGAATAATATTTGCACAAGGAGAGTTTTATACCAATTTATAGTATGCATCTTAAATACAGGACAGTAATATTCGTATGGGCATGTCTGTTACTATGCGGCCGGCTCCGGGCGCAGGATCAGCTCCACTACGTATATATTCAGAGCGAGAAGGGACAGCCGTTCTATGTAAAGCATAACGGCAAAGTGTTAAGCTCCACCGATAGGGGCTATATTATCATCCCCCGGCTGGAAACCGGTACTGCGCCTATTACCGTGGGTTTCGCCAACAAAGAATCCAAAGAAGCACAGTTTAACCTGAGAATAACGAAGGGTGATCAGGGCTTCCTGCTCAAACAATCCGGCGAAGCCGGTTATTCTTTATATAACCTGCAAACCTTCCGGGAACTCAAGTCCGATGCGGGAGAAACCGCCCTGGCAGTAGCTACGCCCGCTGCAGACTCCGTTGTACCGGAGCTGGACACCGCCAAAAAGGAAATGATGTCCAACCTGCAAAAAGACCTGGAAACCACTTTTGCCGATAAAGCGATTGTAACCGGTCCGTCTAACCCCGCCCCGGTAAAATCAGGCAATTCCTTTGCCTCGGCGCTGGATAAAGTAGTGGTGGGCGGCGACGACAGGGACGAACCCGAGCCACTGCCGGAGGTGAAAAAAGAAGTAGGGCCTGCAGATGCAGCTCCCGTAGCTGTTGAAGGAGAAGTAAAGAAGCCCCGGAAGAAACGTAACAGGGGAGAAAGAGTACCTTTAACAGAAGAAGAACAGGCAATTTTGAGCGATGTACTGGCAGAAGAAAATAAAACTGCCGCCAGCGAAGCCGCTGCGGAAGAAGCGGCTAAAGCAGCTGCGGCAACAGAAGAGCCGGTAAAAAAGAAATCGAAGAAGCGTAAGGCGAAGGATGGGGATCCTGATTTTATAGAATTTCAGGATGATGGTACGTCAGCTCCCGTTGCAGCAGCAACGGAAGCCGCTGCTGCGCCAACTGTAGTGGAAGTGCCGGTAGCTGCTTCAGAAGAAGAAGCCCCGGTACGCAGCAAAAAGAAAAGGAAAAAGATTTTTGATGATACCGAGCATCCGGCCAATATTATTACGGATTCCAGCGGTTATGGCATCGCGATAGCAGATGAAGAACCTGTAAGAAGCAAAAAGAAAAAGAAGCGCAACGGAGAGGAAGCAGTAAATGTGGATGCCGCCGGAGCGCCGGTAGGAGCGGAGGTAACAACGGAGGTAGCCCCTGTTGCCAGGAAGAAAGCAGACGTACGGCTAATCAATTCCGATTGCACCAACGTAATGGACGATGATACCTTCCGCAAGGTGCTGCGTAAATTTGTAGCCGCCAGAACGGATAACAGTATGATTGATGTGTTTAAGAAACAAACCCGCAACTATTGTTTGCAAACGGCCCAGGTGAAAACCCTGGTACAGCTGCTCACCGCAGATGATACCCGGTATCGCCTGCTGGACGCTGCTTACTCTAAAACCGTGGATACCGAGAAATATGGTTCCCTGGAAACCCTGCTGATAGATGACTATTACAGGGGCAGATTTAAAGCCATGTTGCATAAATAATATCACCTTCATTTTTACGGAGTTATGGGAAGATGGACCACCTGTTCATCTCCCCATAACTCCGTAATTCATTCCGGATAGTTCGTAATTCTTTATTTTCGCCCCCATATGAACAGGTACTTTATAGAAGTAGGGTATAAGGGAGCGCAGTACAGCGGTTTCCAGGTACAGGAAAATGCACATACAGTGCAGGCGGAAATAGACCGGGCGTTAAGCATCTTATTCCGGGAAACGATAGAGAGCACGGGCTCCAGCAGAACCGATGCCGGTGTGAATGCACAGCAGAACTTCCTGCACTTTGATACGGCATTGCCGCTTCATCCGCAGTTCCTGTATAAGATCAATGCTATTCTTCCCGATGATATAGTGCTGCGCGCCATCTACCAGGTGCCGCCCGATGCCAACAGCCGGTTTGCAGCACTCGCGCGCTCCTATGAGTACACATTATATACCCGTAAAGATCCTTTCCTGAAAGACCGCGGTTACTTCTTCCCTTATACGATAGATATCCCTGCATTACAGGAAGCAGCGGAAGTGATTAAAGGTTACAGCGATTTTACTACGTTTTCCAAACGCAATACGCAGGTGAAGACCTATATATGTAAGATCACCGAGTCGTACTGGACGGTGGATGGTGAGCGTATAGTCTATAACGTTACTGCCAACCGCTTCCTTCGGGGAATGGTAAGGGGCCTGGTAGGAACTATGCTGAGAGTGGGCCGCGGTAAGCTTTCAATAGATGAGTTCAAAGCAGCGGTAGAAAGCCTCGATTGTACAAACGCTGATTTTGCAGTTCCCCCGCAGGGATTGTTTTTAATGAAAGTGAGATACCCGGAAGGGCTTTTACAGCCGCTGAGCTTTGATCGTCAATAATTCTTTAATCCTGTAACCCTTTACCAGAAAGGGTTACAGGATTTTTATAAAAATAGTACTCCAAAAAAGTTGGAAGTGTAAAAAAAGCGCCTACCTTTGCGCTCCGCTTTGATAGAAAGCACGCATACAAAAGCTCTTTCCAACACAACATTTCAACACTTATTTTATCATGGCCGCCGGGCTGCTAATGCACTGGTATCAGTGCTTCCGGGGTTCGCTGCGATGAGAAAATAAAATTTAAAAAAATCTTTAAAAAGATTTGGAAGAAATTAAAAGTTGATTACCTTTGCAACCCCAACAACAACGGGGCAGCAAATGAAGAGCAAATGTTGCGGAATAAATTGAAAAGATGTTTGGCTAAAGCGCCACGGAGATCGGATCTCACACATCATCTACTGGTCATGTAAATGACTGTAAGTTCTTTGAAAGAATGGAAACAACAGCACGATTCAAATTAGTGATAGTTTGAATCAAACACAGGTAATGTTTAAGCTAAACATAATTAACAAAGATCCGATTGATTTCGAGAGAAATTAGTCAGTATCAAAACTTCTTTACAATGGAGAGTTTGATCCTGGCTCAGGATGAACGCTAGCGGCAGGCCTAATACATGCAAGTCGAGGGGCAGCA
>NZ_DATMTE010000099.1:0-1658 GCF_035564935.1 Chitinophaga sp.
ATGTGCGGCAAATTTATTAACAGGACGGTAGTAATAAAATGCCGGATCGAACCCCATACCTGTCCCCACGCAGGTGCCTTCCACCTGCCCCTGGCTGTTGATTTTTGAGTGCACGGCATTCCATGCCTGCAGCACCGTCGGGCCATAGGCCTTTATATCCAACCAGCCGGCATTGATCCCTCTGGCAATGCAATAGGCATAGATTGCTGTTGCCGATGTTTCCAGATAAGAATCGTTGCGGTCAAGCAGCTGATGCCAGAATCCGGTACCGTGCTGCAGCGCCACAATACCAGCCACGTGTTTCTTGAATTGTGCCAGCAGCCTGCCCCGGGCGGGATGGCCCTCCGGCAGCACATTCAGCAATTCGACCTTGGTCAGCAGCGCCCAGCCATTTGCTCTAGCCCAGTGGAATGCCGGGTGCGGTTCCATGCCCTCTACCCAACCGTGCAGGTACAGCCCTTTTTCGGGGATAAACATTTTATCGGCAAAGAGCCAAAATTGCTTCATTGCCTCATCCAGGCACCTACTGTCTCCGGTAAACCGGGTCATCTGCGCCAGGGCAGGCAGGCTCATATAGAGATCATCCAGCCAGAGCGTATTTGCCTGCGGCCTGTTCCGGGCCAACGTGCCGTCCTTCAGGCGGAATTCTTTCGTGAGGATGTAATCTATATAGTTGCTGATACTCGGTTTCATGTCCATATGCGGTGTTCTGCCGTGCTGTGCCTTGATCATTGCTGCGCACATGGCTCCAGCATCATCCAATGCATGCGGCTGTACAACGGAATGTACCGGAGACCGATACCCCTGCTGGCGGGATTCGAGCTTTTGGAAGTGCGGCAATACCCTGCCGATAAATTCCAGTCGGTCGGTCGTATAAGCTGCATATCGGGGATCCCCGATCACCTCTGAGGCCCGTAACATGGCACCATAGGTAACACCCCACTCGTAGCTGATCAACCGAAAATCACCTTTTTTGAATACTGTATTGGTATCGATTTTAGCCAGATCCGTCACAGCTGTGTGGTTCGCTTTCTGTTCCAGGGCCATGGGTGTCACCCGATCGAGATACGCATACACCCGGTCTATATCAGCGCGGATGCTATCTAGTGTCGTCTCACCGTACATCACCGGGTATTCGGGCTTCATCAGGTGCAGCGGCGTGTTCGAATCATTGATCTCTGCCTTATCGTTCTGCGAACTGGATTGACATCCATATATAGCCAGCAAGGCAAACGGTATAAGCGAAAATTTCTTCAGGTTCATCATAATAAAATTGGTTTTGTAAATCAGTTTATCAAACAAGATACGGCATCAGCCAGACATAACCGTTCTGTGGTGTCATGCTGTTTAGCAGACAACCAAATTTCCCTTAAAGTGTGAAACAGATCCTGCGCTATTGGACGCCATTTTTTGCTGCATGGCCGCCGGCAAATGTCGTTCGTCTAATTCTTGTTTGGCCTATTGCACGGGCAAATATCTTCGCTACAGGATAACATTATGAATTTTTCAGGGTGGGGCAATTTACCCTGCACATACCCATCGGTATTCCTAATGAGATAAAAGAGGACTATAACATAAAATTATGAAACACAAATTAGTCAGTTTAATTGTAGGCAGTATGGCCATGACTGCTGTTGCTTTTGCCCAGGAGCAACAAG
>NZ_DATMTE010000100.1:0-9635 GCF_035564935.1 Chitinophaga sp.
TCTCTTCCTGGAAAAAATTTCTTCAATGGTGGTACGGTCATACGGCACCTGGTCGAGAAACCCCTTTTTACAACCAGCCACTATTACCATGATCACTGCCAGCAAGGTATATTTTACAGTTATTTTTTTCATCCCTTTAGATTTTAGCTTTAGAACTGAAATGATGCACCCACGTTATAGGTAGTAAGTTGCGGGTACTTGGTACCACGACCTTCTCCCAGCTCCACATCCCATAGTTTGAAAGGACTGAAGGTGAGAATATTATATCCCATCAGGTAAATACGGGAACGTTGTACACCTACCCGTTTCAGCCAGGAAACAGGGAGGGTGTAACTGATCTCCGCATTTTTCAGTCGCAGGTAACGCCCGTTTTTTACCCACCAGGTGCTGGACTTATAATTATCATTCACATCGCCGAAAGACAGGCGCGGGTAAAACGCATGGGGATCCGGGTTCTCGGGCGTCCACCGGTCGGTGATCACATCCATCAGGTTACCGCGGGTACCGCCCTGCTGGAAGGGAACAAAACCCTCCCCATAGGCATAGATATCCACATTGGAAATACCCTGGAAGAATAAACCAATGGAGAAATTTTTATAGGCGGCGTTTACTCCAAAGCCGTATACAATTTCAGGAACAGATCCGTAGCCGATGGCGGACTGATCGTACGCATTGATGATACCATCGCCGTTGATGTCTTTGAACTTAATGTCGCCGGGGCGTACGTTACCGTTTTGCACAGGGCTTCTCACGATCTCGGCAGAATCGGTGAACAGGCCTTCTGCAATGTAGCCGAAGCGCTGCCCGATCTTCTGCCCTTTTCTTTCGAGATATGGATAGGCCCATGCCGGCAGATCGTCGTCAATTACCTTGTTCCTGTTGTAGGTGAAGTTACCTTTCAGGTTAAGCTGTACAGCGCCTATTTTATGATTATAATCTACCGAGATATCGATGCCTTTATTCTCCGTTTTGCCGAGGTTGCCGTAAGGATTGCTGCGAAGCCCGATCATAGCGGGTATGGACGAGCGGCGCAGGAAAATGTTTTTCCTGTTTTCTTTAAAAACATCCACCTGGATATTCAGCCTGTCTTTGAAGGTGGTGATCTCCATTCCCAGGTTTGTTTTCTTCGCCGTTTCCCAGGTTACATCGGAGGCGTATTCGCCGATATCATAGCCGTTGAAATTGTTGTTACGGTCTTTTCCGAAAGTATAGCCCGTGGTAGATGCCACAATGGGGATATAGGCGAAACGGCGGATATTATCGCCGTCAAGGATCTCCCCGTTACCCACCAGGCCGTAGGAGAAGCGGAACTTCAGGAACTGTATCACATTAGTGACCGGCTGGAAAAAATTTTCACCGGATACCACCCAGCCTAAGCCTGCGGAGGGGAAAAATCCATAGCGCCTGTTAGGAGAAAATGTTTCGGAGCCGTTATAGCCGAAGTTTACTTCCGCAAGGTATTTATCGTTCCAGGAATAAGTGCCTCTTCCTGCCAGGCCGCGCTGCCGGCGTGGGATAGAGCCAATGAAATCATCTTTGAAGGCGTCAATTTTATCGCTCTGGTTATACAGCAGCAAACCGCCAACACGGTGTTTGCCAAAGGTGTTATCATAGTTAAGGGCTGTTTCGGTATAGAACTGGCGGTTACCGCCATTGCTCCTGGCATACGACAGGTAATTAGTTCCGATGCGGGTTTGTTCAAATATCAGCTTTCCATCTGCATCCCTGCCGGTGGCAATCCAGTTATCCACTGTTTTGTTGCGGGCCATCCTGTGCAGGTTGTAGCTGTCGAAAGAAAACATGGAAGTAAAGGAAAGTCCTTTCACAAGGAAGCCCAGATCCTGCCGGAGGCGGATGTTTGAAAAGATCTGGTTCCTGAACTCCGTGGTATAACCGGTTTGGGTGAGCAGATCGTAAGGATTGGTAACATCGCCGGTACGCTGGCCACCTATCTTTCCATCTGAATATTTCGGGGGATGCACAATGGGCGGCAGCTTGATGGCTGCGTCGAAAATAGCGTCTGTACTTGTTCCCGGGTAGTTCCCATTGCCGATATATCCCTGTACGCCAAATTCAAGACGGGTGGTTTTAGTTACCCTCATGTTCAGGTTGGAGGTGAAATTATAGCGGGTAAATTTTATGTCGGAATTATACTTGGCAAGATCATCTCTCTTAAACAATCCTATTTCATCGTAATAAGAAAGAGAAACATAATAGTTGGTAACATCTGTGCCACCGCGCATATTCAGGTTGGCGCGTTTATTACTGCCATTCTTCCTGAAAATCTCATCAATCCAGTTCACATTGGGGTATAGCTCAGGATCTTCTCCACTGGCGGTTTTACTGATGGCTTCATCTGAATACTGGGCGGTACCGCCGCGGGTGGTGGTGGCTTCGTTGGCCATTTTCATGTAGGTTACACCGTCTGCATAATGAGGCAGGCGGGTAAACTGGGTAATGCCTTTATTGATGTCGGCATTGATCTGCGTTTTTTGCGCTTTCCCACCTTTGGTGGTGATCACAATAACGCCGTTGGCGCCTCTCACGCCATATACAGCGGTAGCAGAGGCATCTTTGAGGATATTAAAGCTTTCAATGTCTTCAGGGTCAATATTGGAGAAAGGCCGTTCTACACCGTCTACCAGTACCAGCGGGCGGCTGTCGGTAAAAGTAGAGATCCCGCGGATCCATATCTGCGCATCGTCGTAGCCGGGTTCGCCGCTGCGCTGCACGCCAATAATACCTGCCAGGCGCCCTGCCAGCAGGGTGCTGAGATTGCGCACCGGTTGCTTGAGTTCTTCAATTTTAACGCCCGTTTGCGCTCCAATAAGGCTTATTTTACGCTGCTTACCGTAACCTACTACTACCACTTCATTGAGCCCTCCTTCTTCTGCTTCCATGGTAACATCCATTTCCAGCCGGTTACGAACCGGCTGCACTTGTTTTTTATAGCCGATAAAGGAAAACTCCAGGGTGTCCAGCGGTTCCGCATCAATGGAATAATGCCCGGCAGTATTGGTGATAACGCCTTTACCGGAGCGACTGAGTTTTACGGTAACACCCGGCAGCGGGTTACCGATACCATCTCTTACATTACCGGAAATAACCACTGCGGGTTTACGGGGCTGCTCCGCCAGCTGGGCGGCAGGCGCATCTTTTTCTGATAAAGCCACTATAAGATACTGCTTGTTATTGAGCTTACTGCAACGCAGCTGATGCCCGGTAAGTATTTTATCAATGGCAGTGATGAGCGGCTTTATTTCCAGCTTCAGTAACTCGCTGGGAAAATGGATGCCTTCTATTTGCCGGTCGTTGTAAATAAACAGGATCCCTTTTACCCTGTATATTTCTTCCAGCGCCACTTTGAGCGTTAGCTGGGTATCGCGCGAGAAACCGCCGCCCGGTGGCGTGTATGCATTACTGTTATGGCTGTTGGCGGCAAAGTTCTGCCGTAGGCCGTCGTCTGCGGCAAACACGTTGGTAGCCAGGCATAGCAGTGCCAGTCCCCACGTAAGTGGAAGCAAATTCTTCATAACGGGATTTGATTTATCTGATTTTAATTTTGGTTTTTCTTTTCAAGGTTCATTGTTCCTGATTCATTCGTTTATTGCTGATCGCTATTTTGGTTGAATAATTATTTGTTGTCCATTTTTTATGATCGTTACCCGCATAATCACTTCAATGGCTTTGCGTAAATTTTCTTCGTCACTGATGGCCATGTGTCCGCTCATACTATGTTCTTTCAATGCATCCTCCTGCCGTACGGTTACCTGGTAGCCATACACCACCTGTAAAATTTCCGCAATTTCCCCGACGCTGGTATTATTAAAATCAAAGAAGCCCGCCTTCATCATCCGGTAGTAGCTGCCGTGTACCAGCTGTTTGCTGCTTTTCCCGTTTTCAAAGAAAACGCCTTCATCGGGTTTCAGCGTCCATTCTTTCCCGGGCAATACCGCCTTTATCATACCGTCGGTTACTGCGGCGGCAGCGGTGGTGGCACTGCTGTTGGCAATAAAGGAGGTGCCCAGTACCACGATGTTCATCTGTTGCATTTTCACGGTAAAAGGATGTTCTGTATGTTTGCTTACTTCAAAAAAAGCGGTGCCTTTCAGGGTTACTTCCCTTTCTTTTTCCCAGCGGGGTATATAACTCAGTTCACTTCCGTTCAGCAGCCATACCTCGCTGCTATCCGGCAGCTTTACCGCCCTTGGAGCGGCTCCGGTGTTGGTAACCGTTACCAGTGCGGGACGGGCGGGAAACCACATATATAATACAGCCGTGGTGAGTATCATTAATACCGCCACTGCAGCGGCCACGCGGTACCAGGGATACACTACTTTCCCCCTGCCCGGCGCTGGCGCCAACCTGGCGGCCACCTGCTGCCAGCGCAGGTCTGTTTCCTCCGCAGTAATACCGGGAGCAGCTGCGTAATCCAGGATGTCTTTTACCTGGAAATACAATTGCTTATGTTGTTCGTTCTCATGCAGCCATTCAAGTACCTGCTCTTTTTCACCGGCATCTGCTTTTCCTTCAATAAACGCGATAAGCAGGTTATAATCAAAATCTTGTTCTTCCATGATAATATAAAGACGGATGAATAAATCAATTCTACGTACGTGGATAAAAAAAAAGTTGACCGGCAGGGGAAGCGGATCAATACAGCGACCAGATAAGGATCTTTATCTTTTTGATATTTGACCGGAGTTGTTTCATAGCTTTATAGAGTTGCGTTTCTACAGTACGGGCCGATATTCCCATAATACCGGATATTTCCCTGGTCCGCAGGCCGTCTTTATACCGGAGCTCCAGGATAGCGCGGCATTTTGGAGGGAGCTGCCCTATAGCCTCCTGTACCTGTTCGTCGCCGGCGGCAAGCACCAGGCTTTGCCTGCCTTTTTCGGGGTCGTACCAGGCTGCTTCTTCCAGGGAAAGGGCGGTAAGGGTGGCGTCTACATAGCGGCGATGTACCATCTGGTGTCTTAAATGATCCACACAGCTGTTATGAACGGAGCGGAAAAGGTAGCCCTGCAGGGTTTGCCGGATATCGCCGGCGGCGCCTTTATGCTGCAATTGTATGAACACATCCTGTACAATATCTTCTGCGGCTTCCTTCGTCACAAATTTGCATGCATACCCCAGCAGCCGGGGATAATAGAGCCGGAACATCAAACCCAGCGCTTCCCTGTCGCTGCGTTTCAGCGCCTCTTTAATAGCGGCTTCATTTATTTCGTTCGTATCCACAGGATTGAAGTGCTTTGAAGAAAAATATTGGTGGTCTAACTTACGCTTATTTATGCTGAGAATCAACACCCCCTGGCAAAACGAATCCTTTTATATCTCAATAGATAAACTCGATCCCGGTTCCAGCCAATATTAACTTATTTTTGCACGGATACTGCACGGGGATGCAGTTCGCTATTAACATTAGAAAAATTGACCGGATGGCAGTTGTAATGAATGAAAAGGGATATAGCCGTAAACAGGAAATCGTAAACGGGCTGATACACGGGTTGGGGATCATTTTCGGGGTGAGTGCGCTGCCCATGCTGGCCGGTATTGCCGCCACGCACAGTAATACACCGGGCATTGTAGGCGCCTGCATCTATACATTCTGTTTTATACTGCTGTTTACCAACTCCACTATCTATCACCTCTCGCAGGAGCCGGCGGTAAAAAAGCTGTTCCTGGTATTTGATCATATCAGTATTTACTTTTTAATAGCCGGTACTTATACACCTTTCCTCCTGGTATATATGAATAATGCCTTTGGCATTACACTGTTATCCATCTTATGGGGACTCACACTGGTAGGGGTATTATTCAAAACCTGGTTTACGGGGAAATATGATATTGTATCTACCATCATTTACCTGCTGATGGGATGGATCATGATATTTGGCGGCCGGCGGTTCTTCGACAGCCTTCCCCTGCCGGTGATCATTATGCTGGCTATTGGCGGCGGATTATATACAATAGGGGTTATTTTTTATATCTGGGATAAATATACCTATACACATGCCGTTTGGCATTTGCTGGTACTGGCAGCGGCTATTTGTCATTATGTGGCGGTATTGCTGGCCATGTAAGCACCAGGTGAAAAGTTATCAGCCGCTTAACCCCGGCCGGTAATTTTTCTCCGCCCACATTTTCTTCCGGTATTCTGTAGGGTTAATGCCGGTATATTTCTTGAATGTCCTGTTCAAATGGCTTTCGTCTGTAAAGCCCAGTTCGTCTACAATTTCACTCATCCGCATATCGCTGTACTCCAGGCGCGTTTCCACCAGCTTCAGCTTATAATTGGTAACATAACGCTGGATGCTCTCCCCCGTTAACTTCTTCACATATTCACTGATATAATTCTGGGAGATGTTAAACTGCGCGGCCAGTTTTTCAGTACGTAATTTTTCCGGGTAATAAATATTCTGGTGAATGTAACTGAGAATATCGTTGGAGGCTTCACTGCTTACCGGGATCTTTTCAGGCGTAAGCAGCGATACATTACGCGCTACAATAGTGATAATGGTATTTACCAGTTGCTGCACCACCTCGTTGCGCAGCGATTGTTCCCGCGGGTATTCCAGCATCAGCGCGTTAACAAGCGCCCGTACTATTGGCTTATCATCCATGTGTTGTAAAATGCAGCCGGGGAAATGATAATTATTATGGAAGATAAATTCCAGTTTCCTTGCCCAGTCGCCCAGGTTACTATACGTATTGCCCGTACGCTGCGCTTCCAGGTAGATACCGTTAAAACGGATAAACAGGAAGCCCGTCCTGCTTTTTATGCGGGTATACTGTACATCCTGCGGCATCAGCAGGAAAAGGTTTTCCGGCTCATACTCAAATGTATGCTGGTTATTGTGGAAGGCTCCCGTACCCTTCACGATATATACAAGCTCAAAGAAGTTGATACGGTGCTGTCCCATGGGGCACGTATCTTCTTCTATATACATAATATCAAACGGCTTATAAAGATTAACGACTTCCATAACCTAAGATTGTACAAAAGGTACCCATTCATACAAGGGTACTGCTACAAATTTATTGGAATTTTGACTCATCAAATCACAAAAAAACAAACAAGGATATGAAAGCAATCGTATTAAAGCAAACAGGCGGTACCGGGAACTTAGAGATAAAGAACATTCCCGACCCGGTTATTAACGACCACGAAGTACTGGTACGTAACCATGCGGCAGGTATTAATCCCGTGGATGCATTTGTAAGCAACAATGAAAACGCCCTTAAGGCAATACTGCAGCCAAAAGATGGCGAAGATATTATTCCCGGGTGGGATATTGCCGGAGAAGTAACTGCCGTGGGCCGGAAGGTAACACAGTTCAAACCGGGCGACGCGGTATTTGGTATGGTGAATTTTCCCGGTCATGGTAAGGCATATGCACAATATGTGGCGGCCCCCGAAAACCACCTGGCGCTGAAACCGGCCAACATCTCTTACGAAGCTGCTGCAGCCGCTTCCCTGGCGGCCCTCACTGCATGGCAATCACTGGTTACCTATGGCCACATAAAGAAAGGGGATAAAGTGCTGATCCATGCGGCAGCAGGCGGCGTTGGCCATTATGCCGTACAAATAGCCAAACATTTCGGCGCTTACGTAATTGGCACCTCCTCTGCTGCTAAAAAAGATGCCGTACTTGGTTTTGGCGCCGATGAGCATATCGACTACAACAGCCAGGCATTTGAACAGGTGGTATCAGATGCCGATATCGTACTGGATGCCATCGGCGCACCCGGCCACCTGGACCGCTCCCTCGCTGCCGTAAAGAACGGCGGGCGCGTGATCAGCTTACTTGTATTTTTCAGCGATGAACAAAAACAACAGGCAGCGGCAAAAAACGTATATACGCACCGGTTATCCGTAGTGTCCGGCGGAGAGGACATAAGATCCATTGCCGCATTACTGGAACAGGGCCTGCTGCATTCTGATGTTTCAAACGTGTATGCGTTTGAAGAAATTGCTAAAGCGCATGAACAGGTGTCTTCCGGGAAAACACAGGGTAAAGTGGTGGTGAAAATACCGTAATAAAAATAACAAGCAAACAGCAAACCCGTTACCAGAACCGTACATAAATAACGGACAGCAACAATAATATCGTTACTATTAAAATCACAGAAGAGGGTTTCAGCTTAAACATCTCATAGTCCAGCTCAAAAGCTTTGGCGCTCACTTTCGGCCCGGCCAGGCTGATAGCCACCATTACCAGTACGGTAGTGAGGAAAGACCATCCGAGACTGATAAAGAAAGGTATTTCATACTCCCCTTTTGCATTGTGAAAAGCGGAATACAGCACCGTTTCCGGTCCGAAGATCCTTACAGCCACCTGGTTAAAGAACAGGGAAGCAGCAAAGCCGGTAATGATACCAGCTATAGCGGCAGCGCCACTGGTCCTTTTCCAGAACATGCCTAAAATAAAAGTGGCAAACACTCCGGGGCTGATAAAGCTGGAATACTTCTGCACAAAAGTATAACCGCCGGCGCCGCCGATATCCAGCACATCGTTCCAGGTAAATAACACGCCTACAACGATAGCTGCAATAATGGTGAGCCGGCCGGTCCATACCAGCTGCTTTTCATCAGCTTTGGTATTGATATATTTTTTATAAACATCCAGGGTGAATATGGTGGAGATGCTGTTGGACTTACCCGCCAGTGAAGCCACAATGGCGGCGGTAAGCGCCGCAATGGCCAGTCCTTTTAAACCAGCTGGCAGCAAGGTTAAAATGGCCGCGTAAGCGCCATCCTTTTGCCCGCCTTCCAGCTGCGGCAAATGACCATGCTGGTATAATACATACGCCACAATACCCGGCAGCATTACAATTACAGGCATCAGTATTTTCAGCAGGCCGGCAAATAAAATGCCCGTGCGCGCGGTTTGCAGATCGGCTCCCAGTGCACGTTGCGTAATATACTGGTTACAACCCCAGTAATTAAGATTGCTGATCCACTGCCCGGCAATGTACATACCAAATCCGGGAAGAATAAGGTACTTGTTCACATAATCCTGCGGCGCGCCGGAAGCAGGCTTTTTCAGCATCATGTGAAAATGATCGGGCGCTTCCCGTACAAGTATATTAAACCCGGCGAGTACATCTTTCCCCAATCCGAATTTTTCGCTCACCACTGTCAGTGCCATCCAGGTGGTAGCAAGACCGCCAATGATCAACACTCCTACCTGTATCACATCGGTATAACCAATTACTTTCATCCCTCCCAGTGTAATGATGACGGAGAAAATAGCCAATGCCACCATTACCTCGTGAAAATAGGCGCCCCCGAGTAGCCCGTTAATGGCAAGGGCGCCCAGATACAGAATAGAAGTGAGGTTAACAAATACATATAAAAACAACCAGAATACAGACATGATCAAGGCTACCGTTTCATTGTAGCGGGTTTTCAGGAACTGAGGCATGGTGTAGATCTTATTTTTGATATACACCGGCATCAGGAACACCGCCACAATGATCAGCGCGGCGGCCCCCACCCATTCATACACAGATACAGCGATACCCACGAAAAAACCATCCCCGCTCATTCCTATAAACTGCTCCGCGGAAATATTGGAAGCAATAATGGAGGCGCCGATGGCCCACCAGGTAAGCGATCCTTCTGCAAG
>NZ_DATMTE010000101.1:0-1797 GCF_035564935.1 Chitinophaga sp.
CATTTCTTCATGTTATGGGCAATATTATTTTAAGCATTATCAGGTGGATGATGGGTTGGTGCATAATGCGGTAACCGCTATAATACAGGATAGTACAGGTTTGATATGGGTAGGTACCCGCGGTGGTTTAAACCGTTTTGACGGGTACTCTTTTAAAGCCTACAAAAACAATAATGATAAGTTCGGCAGCTTAGGAAATGATGTTATTAATTGTATAGCCGAAGATAAGAACAGGATGATCTGGATAGCCACAGGCAAAGGCATCTTTAAATATAACCCGTACAAGGAAGTGCTCACCGAGCTGGAAACTGTCCCGAAAGAATATACCAATAACCTTGTAATAGACAATGATAATAACCTATGGTTTCTCATCCAGTTTTCCCTGTACAAATACATACAGGCAGAAAACAGGGTGGAAAATTTAAAAACAAAGGCATCCTGTATTGCGCTGGACGCAAATATGAATTTATGGTTGGGAGATAATGATGGTAACATTCATATTTACAACCCAAAAGTAAAGCCTGATTCCAGGATAAGGATCGTTAATAAAAGCTTGCCTCCAAATGCCCGGTCTATCAGCAAAATATACCCAATTCATGATAACCAGCTATTGATAGGTTGTTTTAAGCAGGGATTAAAAAGTTACAATACTAAAACCGGCGTCGTCAGATCCTTATCACTGGATGCTGATGAAAGTAAAGACATATTTGTTCGCGACATTGCAGCGGGTAACGATGGTCAATACTGGATCGCTACCGAATCGGGAATTTATATTTACGACTTAGCCGCCAACACGAGCATTGGCCTGAGGAAACGGCCTGGCGACCCTTATGCCCTGGCTGATAATGCAGTGTACGCAGTATGCAGGGATAACCAGGGAGGTATGTGGGCAGGTACCTTTTTTGGCGGGTTAAATTACTATTCAAAGGTTAACGCGCGGTTTGAAAAATATTATCCCCTGCCGGGCGCTAACGCTATTTCAGGAAATGCGGTAAGAGAGATCTGCTCTGATAGCAGCGGTCACTTATGGATCGGCACTGAAGATGCAGGGATTAACAAACTGGATTTAAAAACAGGAATATTTACAAACTATACAGCTACAGGCAAAAAAGGCAGCGTTTCTTATTCCAATATCCATGGCCTGCTTTCCTGGGGAAATGAGTTATTTATCGGCCCGTTTTTGCAGGGCATGGAAATAATGGATATGCGTACAGGGTTGGTGACAAACCGGTTTAAATTGATTGGTGATAAGAACGGCCCGGTAAGTGATTTTGTTATTTCAATATACCGGACAAAAAACAATAAACTGTTGGTAGGGACAGCATATCGTAATGCCGGGCTATTTGAATATGACACCCGGCACAAAACATTTAAGCGTATCAGCCAGATACCATACAACACTTATGTTTACGATATATTTGAAGACTCAGCCGGAAATATCTGGACGGGCAGCGTAAAGGAAGGCGCATTTTATTATAATCCTGAAACCGGCCGGCACGGGAATTTACGTTTTGGCGATACCACTAAGGGAAAAACCATTAATGAATTTCCTGTGTACAATATTTTTGAAGACAGCAACCATGCTTTATGGTTTGCCACAACAGGGTGTGGGTTAATAAAACTTGGTCAGGACCGGAAAACCATCAAAAGATTTACAACCGCAAACGGGCTGCCCAGCAACGTATTGTACAGCATCCTGGAAGACCAGTCAAAACATTTGTGGATCAGCTCCTCCAAAGGCCTTATTTGTTTTGACCTGCATACAGAACGGGTAAAAGTGTACACACAAGCCAACGG
>NZ_DATMTE010000102.1:0-1520 GCF_035564935.1 Chitinophaga sp.
CAGCGCAGTGGCGAACCCGGTAAAGATGACGCCCAGTTCTGGATCAGGGGCATCAGCACTTTTGGCGCAGGTTCCCAGCCGCTGGTGCTGGTAGATGGTGTGGAAAGACCACTGAACAATGTAGAGCCGGAAGACATTGAAAGCTTTTCTGTTTTGAAAGATGCTTCCGCTACTTCCGTTTATGGTATCCGGGGCGCCAATGGCGTGATCCTTGTTACCACGCGCAGGGGCAGCGTTGCTAAAGCCGCCATCAATTTCAAATATGAGAAAGGCGTGCAGAATGCTACCTCTAAACCGAAGTATGTAGACTCGCCCACTTACCTGGAACTGCTCAATGAAGCCAACCTGGCTACCAATCCTAACTATGTAACGCCTTATACCGAAGAGGTGATCAATAAATACCGCTCAGGAGAAGACCCGGTGCTATATCCTAACGTAGACTGGATGGGATTGATGATGAAAAACTTTGCCAACAGCCAGCGCGCTACCCTGAATGTAAGCGGCGGTACCGAAAAAGCGAAGTATTATGTAGCCGGTAGTTATTACGATGAATCCGGTGCATGGTCTACCGATGCGCTTACCAAATATGATTCACAAACAAAACTGAAACGGTTCAACTTCCGTTCCAATACCGACCTTGACCTGCGCAAGGATCTGCAACTGAGCCTGGGGCTGGGCGGTTATCTTACCCTCAGCAATTATCCCGGCGATGGTAACACCGATGCCGTATGGTATTATATGGGCCTGGCCACACCTGCCAAATACCAGCCAACTATTCCCGATCCTGTTTATCCCGGTAAAAAGATCTATCTGAACAGCGGCGGCGGTGGTAACATCAACCCGCTGCAATACCTGGAAGACAGAGGTTATACCAACGCCTGGAACAATACGCTGCAAACGGATATCTCCCTGAAATATGATGCCGCAGCCATCACCAAAGGATTAAAAGGCGGTATCAAATTCGCCTACGATGCTTATTCACATAACCAGATCCAGCGTACCAAGGGCGGCGACCAATGGACTATTGTGCCACCAGGCCGTGATGCAGATGGTAACCTGGTGCTGCAGAAAATTTACAGCGGCACTACCAATCTCGGCTATACGAAATCGGCCGGTGGCAACCGCCGTATTTATTTCCAGGGGGATATTAACTATGACCGGCAGTTTGGCGATCACCGCGTTGGTGCGCTGTTGCTGTATAACCAGCAGGACTACCAGGATGCGGATGCCGCCAATGCTATCAACGCCATTCCCTTCCGTTTTATGGGCCTGGTAAGCAGGCTTACCTATAACTACCGCGCAAAATATTATGCAGAAGTGAACGGCGGGTACAATGGTTCGGAAAACTTTGCCAAAGGCCATCGCTTCGGTTTATTCCCCTCTTTTGCCGCAGGCTGGATGGCTTCAGAAGAACCTTTCTTCAAAGCGCTGGTGCCGGAAAAATGGATCACCTACCTGAAGTTCCGTGCCTCTTACGGTATTAAAGGAAATGACCAGATCGGCGGCAGAAGGTTCGCCTA
>NZ_DATMTE010000103.1:0-7415 GCF_035564935.1 Chitinophaga sp.
GAACTTCTCACAGGGATTGAAAAAGAGCGCGTAGACTACAACAAGCGCAAAAACAAAAAAGAAGGAGATCCCACCCACTACTTCCAGTACCTGAAAGAATTAACCCTGCTGGGTTATTTCACCTCCGAACCAGGCGCCACCAAAGCGTTGCGTTATGTTCCGGTGCCGGGTAAATACGAAGGCTGCACTCCTTATACAAAAGGAGAAAAAGCCTGGGCAGTGTAATCTTCTTCTTACTTTTTTAAATCCTGAATAAAATGAACCTGAATATAAAAGCGCAGGCAGAAAACACCTATGATGCCATTGTTATTGGCTCTGGCGTGAGTGGTGGATGGGCTGCTAAAGAACTGACAGAGAAAGGCCTGAAAGTACTGATGCTGGATCGTGGTAAGCCACTGGAACATGTGAAAGACTATGAAACAGCCACCAAAGATCCATGGGAATTTAAACACCGCGGCCGTATCACGGTAGACCAGCGGGAAACACACCCTAAGCTGAGCCGCGACTATCCGTACAGTGAGCACAACGAAAAATACTGGATCAACGATTCTGAAAGTCCATATAACGAAGTAAAACGTTTCGACTGGTACCGCCCGGATATCGTGGGTGGTAAATCCATTATGTGGGGCCGGCAGTCGTACCGCCTCAGTGATATTGACTTTGAAGCCAACCTGAAAGACGGCATTGCCGTTGACTGGCCTATCCGTTATAAAGACATTGCTCCCTGGTACGACTACGTTGAGAAATTTGCCGGTATCAGCGGTACCCGTGAAGGGCTCCCGCAGCTGCCGGATGGCCAGTTTATGCCGGCAATGGAAATGAACTGCGTGGAAAAAGATGTAAAGGCGGCCGTTGAAGGAAAATATAAAGGCCGTATCATCACCATGGGGCGCGTGGCCAACATCACACAACCGCTTCCCGGCCGTGAGAAATGCCAGTACCGTAACCTTTGCAGCCGCGGATGTCCTTTTGGCGCTTACTTCAGCACACAATCTTCTACATTGCCTGCTGCAGTGGCTACCGGTAATCTTACACTTCGCCCGGATTCCATTGTAAATTCCATCATCTATGATGAAAAACAAGGGAAAGCCACCGGCGTAAAGGTGATCGATAAGCACAGCAAGGAAATGGTGGAATACTACGCGAAAATCATCTTCATAAATGGTTCTACCCTGGGTTCCACCTTTATAATGATGAACTCCACTTCTTCCCGCTTCCCTAACGGGCTGGGTAACGACAGTGGTGTACTGGGAAAATACCTGATGGATCACCACTTCCGTACAGGCGCTTCCGGCACCGCAGAAGGATACGAGGATAAATACTATTTTGGCCGCCGCGCCAACGGGATCTATGTTCCGCGTTACCGTAACATCGGCAACGATAAACGTGATTACCTCCGCGGATTCGGTTACCAGGGTGGCGCCAGCCGCAGCGGCTGGAGTCGCGGTATTGCTGAAATGGGTGTGGGTAAAGATTTCAAGGAAATGCTCACAGAACCGGGCAAATGGAGCATTGGTTTGGGCGGTTTCGGAGAATGCCTGCCGTACGAAGCCAACCAGGTAACCCTGGATACTTCTGTGAAAGACGCATGGGGCCAACCGGTGCTGAAATTTGATGCAGAGTTCAAGGAGAATGAAAAGAAAATGCGCGTAGACATGATGAACGATGCCGCAGAAATGCTGGAAGCAGCCGGTATTAAAAACGTGAAAACATACGACAACGGATCTTATCCGGGCATGGCCATTCACGAAATGGGTACCGCACGTATGGGCCGCGATCCTAAAACATCCGTGCTCAATGGCTTTAACCAGATGCACGCGGTGAAGAATGTATTCGTAACCGATGGCGCCTGCATGACCTCTACCTCTTGCGTAAATCCTTCTCTCACTTATATGGCGCTAACTGCCCGCGCAGTAGACTATGCTGTAAAAGAGTTGAAGAAAGGCAATATTTAAAGAACAATAAGTATGTAGCGGTCAGGGATAGCTTTTGAAAAGCTGATCCCTGGCCGCTTATCGCTTCAATACACAATAACATGAATCTTAATATCAAGGCAGAGAAGGAAAACACCTATGATGCCATCGTAGTAGGTTCCGGTATTAGCGGCGGATGGGCCGCCAAAGAACTGAGCGAAAAGGGACTGAAAACGCTGGTGCTGGAAAGAGGCCGCAATGTAGAGCATATTAAAGACTACACCACCGCTATGAAGGCGCCGTGGGAATTTCCTCACCATCTCCACACCTCCAACGAAATGAGGGAAAATCATCCCATCCAGAGCCGTTGCTACGCTTTTGATGAAGGCACACAACAGTACTGGGTAAATGATAAGGAGAACCCCTACAATGAAATAAAGCCATTCAACTGGCTGCGGGGTTACCATGTAGGAGGGCGCTCCCTCATGTGGGGCCGGCAGGTATACCGCTGGAGCGACCTGGATTTCGAAGCCAATGCAAAGGATGGTCATGGTGTAGACTGGCCCATCCGTTATAAAGACATTGCTCCCTGGTATAAATATGTAGAAGAATACATTGGTGTGAGCGGCCAGGCGGAAGGGCTGCCACAGCTGCCTGATGGCGTGTTCCTGCCTCCCATGGAAATGAACTGCCTTGAAAAGCATGTGGCTGCACGCATCAAAGAAAAGTACAACGACCGTATCATGACCATTGGCCGTGCGGCACATCTCACCAAAGGATTAAACAATCGCGGCCCCTGCCAGTTCCGTAACTTATGTGCCCGCGGATGCCCTTTCACCGGCTATTTCAGCAGCAACGGTGTTACCCTGCCGGCAGCAGCCAGCACAGGCAATATGACCCTGCGCCCGGATTCTATTGTACTGGAAGTATTATATGATAAAGATAAAAGCAAAGCTACCGGCGTAAGGGTAATGGATGCACATACCCTGCAAACGGTAGAATATTATGCGGATATTATTTTCCTGAACGCGTCTACACTGGGCACCAGCTGGATCATGCTCAATTCGGTATCCGACAGGTTTCCGAACGGGTTTGGGAACGACAGCGGACAAGTGGGACATAACCTCATGGATCACCATTACGGCGTAGGCGCCGGCGGCGACTATGATGGTTTTGAAGACCAATACTACAGCAGCGGCCGCAGGCCAAACGGGATCTATATTCCACGCTTCCGCAACACCAATGCCAACACCCTGCAAAAAGACTATGTGCGCGGATTTGGCTACCAGGGCGGCGCGGGAAGAGGCCGGGGTATAAGTATGGACGGCATCGGCGTTCAACTGAAAGAAGCACAGGGCGAGCCAGGTAAGTGGTCAATGGGCATTGGCTCCTGGGGCGAGCACCTCCCGTATTTCGAGAATAAAGTGACGCTGAATAAAAATAAGAAAGATAAATATGGACTGCCCACACTTGATATCGACTGTGAGTTTAAAGAAAATGAGATGGCCATGCGCAAGGATATGCAGGCCAGCGCAATAGAAATGCTGGAAGCAGCAGGACTGAAAAATGTACATGGCTACGACGGTGCTCCCCCGCCGGGACATTGTATCCACGAAATGGGAACCGCCCGTATGGGTAAAGATCCTAAAACATCCGTACTCAATGATTTCAACCAGGTACATGCCGCTAAAAATGTGTTTGTAACAGATGGCGCCTGCATGACCTCTTCTTCCTGCGTGAATCCTTCTATCACTTATATGGCGCTTACTGCGCGGGCATGTGATCATGCCGTGAAAGAACTGAAGAAAGGCAATATTTAATTGATTGAAAAGGGAACCGGCATCACTACCGGTTCCCTTTTTTATCGGATAGAAAAACCTGTCATTGCATTTCTCCCAAAAAACTCCTCTGCTTTTTCCGGAACTCCCGCCTGAAATTTTTTTCTTCCCAGAATTATTTTTATTAATATTGATGTACGTATTCCACCAGATGAACAATGAAAAGTAATCGACCGCTTGCTGTTAATCATATCGTAACCTTACGTTAACAATGGCTTCTTAATTTTGTCTCCTGCATGGACAATTCTACTACTTTAATTTCACCTTTCCTGTTGCGCCGTTTTCGTGAAGGCGATGAAGAAGCGCTCAGCTCCTTGCTGGACCTGCTGGGACCAAGGGTATTGGGTTATTGCAGGAAGAAGGTGGGAGTGGAGGAAGATGCAGAAGAATTATTGCTGGATATTTTCCTCAAACTCTGGCACTTCCGCGGGAAACTGGATGAGGCTGCTGATGTACAGGTATTGTTATTCACTATTGCCAGGAACCATATCCTGAATTTTATCCGTAATAAAGTGAATCGCCGGCTGATGACCACAGACCCGGAACATGCACTGCTGCAACCGGCAGACGGTATTTTGCAGCGGCTGGACTACAATGAACTGTACCGACAGTACCAGGATGTGCTGGATTCGCTGGGAGATAAGCAGCGCGTGGTTTTCCGGATGAGCCGCGAAGAAGGATTGTCGCACCGCGAAATCGCCGACAAACTCGGCATCTCCGTACGTACTGTAGAATCGCATATTCACAGCAGCCTCAAAGTAATAAAGGCTGAGCTGAAAGATTCTTATATCATTTTACTGATCTTGTTCTTCCTGAAATAATTTTTTTTCTTCCACTAAGTAGCCCCTCTTTTTTTAGTGTATATATAGGCAGAAGTCAACTGTATATTTCATGAAACGTGATGCGGACCTGTTACAGGAGCTGATAGATAAAGTACAACACAACACCGCCAGCCGGGATGAACTCCGGTTACTCTTACAGTTACTTGAAGAAGAGGATCATCGTGTACTGATGCCGGCGGAAGAATGGCTGCAAAGCGAATCACAACCCTTGCCTGCCGGATTGAAAAGTAAGGTGGTAAATACCGCTTTGCAAAGAACAACAACAGTGAAACGTGGCTATTTCCGCCGCTGGTTGCCGTATGCCGCTATGTTGCTGGCGCTGCTGGGACTGGTATTATTATGGCCCCGCCATAAACCGGTGTATACTACCGTTGCAGCAGCCGACGGTGAAATAAAACGTATAGCCCTGCCCGATAGTTCTGTTGTTATATTAAATGCCAGGTCCGTTATCCGCTACAGCGATACATATGCCGCAACATCCAGGGATGTAATACTGGATGGGGAGGCTTTTTTTGAAATACATCCCGACAGGCAAGCACCTTTTATTGTACATACCGGTAACGTACAAACGAAGGTATTGGGCACTTCGTTTAATGTGAAACGTTATCCCGGTGAAAAACTGGTGGTGAGCGTTGCCAGCGGAAAAGTAAAAGTAATGGCCCGGGCAGGAAAAGAGGTTGTGCTGGATAAAGGAAGCAAAGCCAGCTACGACAGCGCTGCCAACCAGTTTGCCAGTTTCCGGGAAGAGCCGCATAACATGAACTTATGGCAACAGGGGATTATCAATATGAATAATCTTACGCTGGCAGAAGTGAGCACTGTGCTGGAAAGATGGTACAGCGTCCGCATTGTGCTGGATATGCCGGAAACGGGACGGCATGTATTGTCCGGGCAACAGGCCAATACCTCGCTGGAATCAGTATTGGAGTCCATCTGCTTTATTTATCATTTGCAATATCATCGCCAGGGAAATATAATCCGTATCAATAAAAAGTAAACTGCTTAATCCTGTTTTAATACATACTACGCTAACAAAACCTAACGTATGATCCTAATTTTATTATCCGCTTCGCGCGGCCTGGAAAAGGCCGTGAGGGTCATCCTGTGCTCATTCCTGGCGGCAGCCGTTTATATGTCGCCCGTACACGCGCAGGTGCAGGACCCGAAAACAAAAACGGTCACCATCCAGCTGAAGGATGCAACGGTGACAACCATTTTCCGCGCCGTTGAAAAGCAAACCACTTTCCGTTTCCTGTACGACAAATCGCTGGAAACCTTTGGAAAGAAGCTAACAGTGAACTACAAAAATATAGCTGTTGCCGGTTTGTTGCAGGACATAGAAAACCGTACCGGCCTGCAATTCAGAACATCGGGCCAGAATATTTCTGTGGCCACGAAAGACCTGCTCCCAGCTGCCAGCCAGTTGGCTGAAAGCAAAAGAGAAATAACCGGTATCGTGAAAGATTCCACGGGCCAGCCAATGGTAGGCGTAACTGTTGCCATTAAAGGTACACGCCTCGGCACAGGCACGGATGCCAACGGGAAATTTATTTTATCAGTAGATGATGATGCCGTACTGGTATTCAGCCTTATCGGGTTCCGTAAACAGGAGATCCCTGTGCTTCAGCGGGAAAAGATAGATGTGGTATTGGAAGAAGCATCTTCAGCACTGGAAGAAGTAGTGGTGGTAGGTTTTGGTGAACAGAAAAAGATCAGCCTGGTAGGCGCGCAGGCTACTATTTCACCAAAAGAACTGAAGCAGCCGGTATCCAATCTTACACAATCGCTCGGTGGCCGCGTAGCCGGTATGGTATCCGTACAACGCAGCGGGGAATTAGGTTACAACGATGCCAATATTTATATCCGTGGCATCTCTACTTTTACGCAGGGATTCAGCGCACCGCTTACCCTGGTAGACGGCGTGCCCAGGAGTATCTCCAACGTAGATCCGGAAGACATTGAAAGTTTCTCTGTGCTCAAAGATGCATCTGCAACAGCGGTGTATGGTGTGCGTGGCGCCAATGGCGTTATACTCATCACTACAAAAAGCGGTAAGCCGGGAAAGCCCGCATATAACCTGCGTTATACAGAAGGCATCACCCAGTTTACCAAACTGCCTTCTTTTGCCGATGGCCCTACCTATATGAAATTATCGAATGAAGCGCTCACCACACGTGGCAGCGCACCTGTATATTCCGATGAGGCTATACAGAAAACCGCCGATGGCAGCGATCCCTACCTGTATCCGAATGTGGATTGGTTTGCGGAACTTTTTCGCAACAATGGAAAAGTGAGAAATGCGAATGCCAATATCAGCGGTGGCTCTGAAAAATCAGTATACTATATTGGGCTTGGTTACTATGATGAACTGGGGATGTATAAAACAGATGAGCTTACGAAATATAATTCTTCTATCTTCCTTAAACGTTATAATGTTACCTCTAACATTACACTGAAACCATCCGCCACCACTACTGTTAAACTGGGTATCCAGGGCTACCTGAGCAATGTAAACCTGCCTACTACCGGTGTGTCGGATATTTTTACCGATGCATATTTTATGACGCCGGTACAGATCCCTACCCGTTACCCGGATGGCAAAGTGGCCGATATCCGCTCCGGCAGCCTGTCTAATCCGTGGGCTAGTCTTACCCAGGGCGGCTACGCCAATCAATGGAGAAGCCAGGTGTATTCCAACCTGCGGCTTACACAGGAGTTGCCTTTTATTACGAAAGGATTGTCTGTAACAGGTATGTTTTCATTTGATGCCTATAACTATACCAGCAACCGCTATACGAAAATACCCGATACCTGGCTGGCCA
>NZ_DATMTE010000104.1:0-6462 GCF_035564935.1 Chitinophaga sp.
GTTTATTGACCAGCTGGGATTAACAAAATTCAGCTGGTACCTGCAGGACTACGGTGGTCCCATCGGGTTCAGGATCATTAGTAAAAGACCGGAACTGGTAGAGGCATTGATCATACAAAATGCCAATGTATACAATGAAGGACTTGGCCCGGCGGTGCAGGAAATGGGCACACTGCAACAGGCAGGAGATGAAAAGGCATTGGAGGCCGCTATTGTGCGTAAATTAAGTCTTGAAAAAATTAAGGAAGAGCACCTGCTGGGCGCCGCCAACCGGGAGACAGTGAGTCCTGATAGTTATGAACTGGCTTACGCCTATATGGCAAGACCCGGTGTGGAAGCGGTACAGGTGGCCCTTTTCAGGAACTATGGCACCAATTTTCCAAAATATCCCGAATGGCAGCAATACCTGCGTACACATCAGCCGCGGGTGCTGGTAGTATGGGGTAAAAATGACCTCATTTTTACCTGGCCCGGCGCGGAGGCTTATAAAAAAGATGTGCCGGATGCAGAAGTACATCTGTTAGATGGCAGCCACTTTGCTTTGGAAGAGTATCATGAGGAAATAGCTGCCCTGATACACGATTTCTTAAAAAGATAATTTACGTTGCACAAAATTGTTATCAGCGGAATTGCACAGCAACCCATTTTCATCCGCCCGCGGCCATAATTGTCTGCACATTAAAAAAGCGTTCCGGGTATTTTCCGGAACGCTTTTTTTAACGCTGTAATTTTTACTTCACTACTTCTACCCATCTGCCTGGCGCAAAGGCATGTATGGTATTATCATACATAGCCTCGCAGGATGTAGCCGGCAAATAATACCTGCCCAGGTAAGCTGCGTTCAGCAACACATTATAAGTACGTTTTTTGTTTTCTTCTATATTGAAATAAGTATATACCCTGTCATCACGTATATCCATATACGTAGATGGGGAGGAATGGAATGCGCTGTCGTTTTCCATTAAACGGGTATTCAGTATTTCCCATCCGGAAGGGAAGATCTGCGACAATGCCATCTGTTCGTAATAACCTCTTTTACCAGGGTTGGTAAGCGTTACAGTAGCCATAAAGTCGCTCCCCTGCCGCAGTGTGGCCGGATCGAGCGGTTTGCCGTCGCGGGTGCTGTAGCTTACCTGCATGCCCAATACATCCGGGTTGTTGGAGGCTACAGGTTCCTGGCCTGCATCAGGTTGTCCCTGGAGGATAAGCCGCACATATAACACATTTTGCCCGTTATTCCGGAGACTGATGTTACCTGCAGCACCATTGAATGTAACGGGGATCTGTGTAACAAACGACTGCCCGTTTACATTGCCTTTGGCGCCATTCAGGGTGTAGGTGAAGTTCATTTTGCTGCCTCCCTTGTTATTGCCGCAATACTTTGCAACGGCTATCAGCGAATAGGCCGTTGTTTGTGTGCTGTACCACTGGTCGTTTTGGGATAACTGCGCTGCAATTTGTTTTACCAGTTCATTGGCGCGATTGCGTTGCCCCATAATGGTGAGTGTTTCCAGGATCATGGCCCTGTCGCGCAAATCGGAACCAAAGGTGCCACCCAGCTGCGTATATGCTTTCACGTCTGTAGTAAGCCCCTGCACCAGTGAATTAGCTACTTCCGGCTGACCCGCAAGCTTATAGGCTGCTGCAAGCCGCCATTTGGCCGGAACCGACAGGTATTTAAATTCCTTTAACCGGTTCATAGCACCCAGTTCAGGAGATTTGGCCAGTGCCAGGAGGTACAGGCGGTACGACTGTGTAAGATCGCCACCATAAAAATTGAGGGTACTGGGCGCCCAGGTACCGGCTTTGTTGCGCTGGTATTTCTTCCATTGGTCTAATACGCCTGCTGGCAGGGTATAACCCTGTGCCTGCGCTTCTATGAGGAAATGGCCGCCGTAGTTGGTTCCCCATTCATCCGAGTTGCCTTCACCTGGCCAATAGCTGAAACCACCATCGGAAGTCTGGAAGCTTTTCAGCCTGTTGATACCTGCTTTTACGTTACGGTCTACCTGTGCACGTTCGCTTTCTTTCAGGTCCATCAGCTGATTCAGTACCAGTTGCGGGAACACGCCCGAGGTAGTTTGTTCAATACAACCATGCGGATATTCTATCAGGAACCGCAGGCGCTTGCCCAGGTTGAGAGATGGAATGGTAGATACTTCCAATACGCCGGAATTGGTACCGGTCATGCCCACCGGGCTAAAGGCCGATTGCCAGCTGTTGTTGCCTTCCAGTGTATTTTCAATAATATTGGTGATTACCGGGTTAGGATTCCTTACATCCAGCTCTATATTTTCTTCTGCCTTTTCCGCGCCACTGCTGGCAGTAACTTTTATTTTAGCGATGCCTGTTTGCGGGCGTACTTTTACATCAAAATAAACAATCTGTTCGCCCGGTTGGGAGAAGGTGACCGTTTTGGTTTGTTCACCTACAACCTCTAATAACGGACTGGTACTTAAACTCACATTCACATTGCGGATATTGGGTTCCAGGCCAAACACCGTTACCGGTACCTGGATGGTTTCAGATGGTCCCAGTACACGCGGAGCGGTAGTAAGCAGCATCAGTGGTTTCTTTACCGCCACTACCTTTTCGGCAGCGCCGTAAGCGCCATCCTGGCCGGCTACCACCATGGCTTTCACTGAGCCGATGTAGGGTGGCAGCTTGAATTTATGTGTTTGTTTCTGACCTGTTTTCAGGTAGAAGGGACCCATATATTTTACTACGGGCTTGAAACGATTAGCTTTGGCGCCACCGGCATTTTTATCCAGTCCTTCATCACCACCAATACTCAGGATACGGTCCATATCCGCTCCCCATGCGCCTATTACATAGTCGAACAGGTCCCATGTTTTTACACCGAGGGCTTCTCTTGCATAAAATGAATTGTGAGGATCGGGTGTTTTGAAACGGGTGAGATCCAGCAGCCCTTCATCCACAATAGCGATGGTGTAGGTCATAGGTTTACCGTTGCCTTCACTCACGGTGATGCTGGCCTCCGTTTCCGGTTTCAGCTTATCGGCCATGCTGATCACCGGTTTCAGGATGGTGCCCGGATCTTCAATAGAAATGGGAATAGTACCATACATACGGATCGGAAGATCGTTGAGGGTTTGCGCATGTGGTTGCAGCAAACTAACGTTTACGTATATATTAGGCGTCATATTCTTTTCCGCCTTGAACTTAAAGGTGGTTTGCCCCTGTTTGGTGGTGATCCAGTAGGTTTTCAGCACTTTACTGCCGGACTCAATGCTGACCAGTCCGCGGCCTCCTTCACTGCTGGGGATAGTGAGATTAATATCGTCGCCGGTTTTATAGGTTTGTTTGTCGGAAGTAAACACCAGCATAGACGCTTCTGCGGGGTTATCTTTCTGCATTCTTTCCGCCCAGCCAGGCCAGTCGATGTACACGGCTTTTCCTGCGGTATGCCCGCTTTGAAGGTCTTTCACCCTGATCAGGTACCTGCCCCAATCCGGTGAGTTAACACGCAGTGCCCATTTGCCTTTACCATTTTGCAGGGTAACGGTTTCTTTGCTCAGCAGCTGGTTATAGCTGTCTTGTGTAAAGTTGGAGTAATCGTCTTGTTCACCTTCATCCCACCACCATCTCCATTTGATTTTGTACAGCTCTACCTGTACTTCGCGGCTGCCGGAGGTAAGATTACCGTTACCGTCTACATCTACCAGGTCGATGGTATGCTCACGATCAGTGAGCAACATGCCCGTGGTGCGGTCGCCAGCGGGGATGCGCAGGCCCGCATAGGAAGTGAATGGATTGTAAGGCATGGAGAAGTGATCGATACTGAAATCGCCCCCGGGTTCAAATACTTTTACTTCAAAGTTTGCTTTCAGCTGTCCCGGCGCTACTTTGCCCAGTTGTATGTCTGCATTCACGGGAGCGCTGCCGCTTTCGCTCAGCGGGCCTTCAAAGATGGTTTTATTTTCCGCGTCGAAATGAGTTACGGGATCATCGAAGGAGTAATCGCTGAATTTAGGGAAGCTGGTGCTTTGTTGTACCAGCGATACATCTACTTTAGCTTTCAGGTGTTGCGCGGTAGCGCCAAACAGCCACATGGCCGATAAATTACCGGTAGCGCTGCCTTTCGACAGGGAAGTGGTATTACCGAAGTCCATTTTTATTTTAAGGCGGTTCGGCTTCACGGTTTCAATGCGCACATTTTTCTGGAAGGTGGCGCCGCCTACTTTTACTTTTGCCACCCAGTTACCTGTTGGGTCATCCGGTGCGGTAGCTGTAGCAAAGCTGTAAAAGCCATTCAGTCCTTCATGTTGATTGATGCGTTTATACAGTTGTCCTTTTGGATTGTATAGTTCCAATGAAACCGGATGATCTGCCGGTAATTTCTCTCCCTTATCTTCCAGGATGAAAGTAAGGTAAACAGAATCGCCCGGGCGCCATACACCACGTTCGCCGTACAGGAAGCCTTTGATGCCGTTTTGCACTTCTTCACCTTTTACGTCAAACCGGCTTAATGGAAGAGAGCTTCCGTCGTCCAGTTTGAGGTAACCTCTTTCATTTTCTTTTTTGGCGATAAGCAGGTAAGGCTTGCGTTTCAGATCAAACGAAGCAAGGCCTTCCCCGTCGCTTTTTGTTTTAAAGATCACCTGGTTCTGGTAGTCGAGCAGCTCCAGTTCCACTCCTATGAGTGGTTTGGTATCACGTATATCCGTTACCGCTACCAACATGCTATTGTCGTTTCCTCTTTTGGCAATGAGGCCTATATTGGAAGAAATAATATTGCGGGATGCCCATTTGTCTTTGCTGTAGTAGGAGTTGGAGCAGGCGTCGTTGCGGCGGTCCCAGTTATACCCGTATGGATAGTAGCTGTCATAGCGCTGCCAGAAGGAATCATCATCATCGATCTTTTCGCCCCCATAATAATATTCTTCTTCTCCTTCTTCATCGGAGGAAGCGCTGTCGCCGTCTTTGGTGGTATCAGCAGAGCAGGCTGTCATGGCGTATGATTTCCGGAAGCCGATGGTGATACGGTAAATAGCGCCTGGTTCGGTGCGCAGCATCTTATCGAGGTCCAGGAAGAAGCGGTTCTTTTTGTGAAGATTTACAGATTTATCCTCATCGAGGCGGATCGTTTTTTCAACAACGGGTTTGCCTACACGCCGTAGTTCCTGGCTGCCATCGAGGTCGTTCCGCTGGAGGTATTGCGGCACATTGTTTTCATAGATCTTTATGATGGAAACATCTACAGCGTTGAGGTTCACGGCTTCAAACGGCATTACCAGTTTATTGCTTTCCGGCAGGATCACGCCTTTACCGGGGATGCTTACACTCGGTAAAGTATTTTCAAAGTTAACGTTGGCACTAAAGGTTTTGCCTAATCGTTTATCCGTGATGTTGATAACGCCTTCGTTCACTATTACGTTATAATTTCCTTCCAGCCGTACCGGTGCATATACGCTTACTTCGCTGCCGTCAATGGTATAGCGAAGATCGCTTTGTCCGCTGATACCAATGAGGCCTTCCAGGGTTTGAGCCATACTTACCGGGTCGGAGAATTGCACGAGGAGGTGTTGTTCCGGATCGGAAAGGGCTTTTACATTCAGTACTTTAAAGTCGCCGATGGCTGGCACTTCGATGGTGTTTTTCCCGGTATTGTCCACTTTCAGGGAATTGCCATTCCAGTTCAGTTCCAGGTTACGGGCAATATTAGCCCGGGCAATGTTGGCGATAGTGAACCGGGAAGTGCGTTCTGTGGCATTGTGCTGCCAGGTAACAGGTAAGCCTTTACCTGCATATTGTGCGCTGAGTATTTTTTCGATCGCCTGGGGATCCTCCACATCGGCTGTGTAGATGGCGCCGGTGAGAGTCATTCGGTCGAGCGTATTATTGGTGCTGGCTTTCAGCCCGAAGTTTTCTATGGAGAAAGATGGTTTGATGACCTTGAATTGGAAATCAAATGATTTGAGTTCCTTTGGCACATCCAGTATTTTCCCGAGTTTAAAGTTGGCTTCATACTTTTTACCTGGCTGCAGATTTTCATCCGGTCTGAACTCGATGGTAGTGGCATCAATCCAGTAGGCCTTCCCTTTGATGGATGGAGAGAATTGGAATACTTCCTTTTCCAGCGCTTCGTTCTGGGTATGGGTTACATTCGTTTGGGAGGTGAGATGAACACGGATGGCACTTTGTTTGGAAATGATACCGGCTGTATATGCCTCAATGTATTTGGCAAATTCGGGGTTCATTTCTTTTTTCGCTGTACGGCAACCACTGATCACAAACACGGTGGCGAGGAATAAAAACAATGCTGCTACAGCAGTAAGCCTTTTTGTTGGGTGCATCAGGAAAGCGGATTAGGTGATTAACTAGGTGCGAATGTCGGGAATTTTATCCAAATGGGGAGGGATCGCCTTCGGCGATGTAAATTGTCTTGGTTCAGGATTAAACTGATTAAACTGATTACCCTGATTTGATTACTTTGGATTT
>NZ_DATMTE010000105.1:0-3884 GCF_035564935.1 Chitinophaga sp.
ATTTTAAGAGATCCGCATATAGGGTTTTACAAAGGACTGTTTTTCACATTTTTGACTTAAAATCTATATGTATAAATAGAAATTTACACGCTTATATGTTACTCCTTTCCTATCCTACGAAATTAATCAAGCAAGGTATGCCCCATCGTATCCATGTGTTCCTGTGCCAGGCTGTTTTCCTCATAGCTGCTTTTTTCCTGGTAAGTACGGGCGTACAGGCTCAGGTTACCATTAACCCGCTGGGAGGTAATACGCTTACCGACGGATTGAGGATAAAGATCAACGCAGACGGTACCTATGAAATTACGAGGAACGGAAGATCTGAATCCAGGAAGGAGAACAGCAGCGCGGTAATGGGCATCCGCTCAAATTTTAAGATAGAGAACACCACCGGTTTTTTTACGCCTTCGCCCCTTGATATCAATTTTACAAAAATATCCGAGGTGATGGGGGCCGGTACAGTGGCAGATCCTTATAAGGTTTGTTTGGCCGGTACGCTCTCTTATTACGAAAATTTCGGCAGGGGACCCTTCGATCTCACCATGCTGATGACCATCACCTACGTGGCGCCCAACAGTTACTTTGTACTGGATTATACTTTTTATAACGACCGGCCTTCCACCACATTTCACCTGTACCTGAGTGAATTTCCCACTATGCAGGATAACCCGGTGGCGCCCCTGCTGGATAATAACAAAAGCGCTACAGGGTTTATGAATCCTCCGGGCGGCGGCGCTAACCCGGATATCATCGGGTTTATAAGACCGGCAGCATATAATCCTGCTTATCCCAATGCTACTTTAGGCCCGTTATCACATACCTATCACGCCTATACAACGTTTTCTTCTTATGTGGCGAAATCAGCGGGCGACCGGCAGGTATTTAACAACATGGAGCTGGTGAATGCCATTGATGAAGGAGGCGTAAACACTTCCACCAAAGGGCTTGCCGCAGCTATCAACCTGGGAGTAAAGCCAACAGCCAAAGCAGTGGGTACCCGTGTGGCAGTTGATTACGGATATGATAATTCACCGGTGCATATTAACCTGCAGGGAACGCCGCTTAGTACCAACACAGATCCCATTTCCGTATCATTTGAGAAAGATTCAGCTATTGGTTTGGAAGGAAATAACGGGGATCTCACCTTACCTAACTTATACCTGGTAGTGAATAATACTGCTACCATTACATCGGAGATGTATGTGAAAGTAGCGCTGGTGCCTCCGTCCGGCGGATCGCATAACGCTGTGCAGGGTACGGATTTTACCTTTTACGGTGGGTTTATGATCCCGGCCAAGGCTTATGTTCCCGGCGATAAGATACAACTCACCAACATTAAGATCATTGGTAACAATAACCTGGAATACAGCCGGCATATGACTTTCCAGCTGGTGCCGGTTACTGAGAACAAGCTGGTGAATATTACCGGGAGAACTACCAGTACCTATACCATCCAGGATGATGAACCGCGGAATATCACGTTATCTGCGCCTGCGAAGATCCGCGAAGGCAGCACCACTGATTCCATCCGTGTAACGCTTCCGCCGGGAGTGCTGGCATCCGAAAGAACCAAAGTAGATATTTCTGTGGTAGCTGCCGGTACAGAAGCGATTGGGTCAGACTTTACCTATGATAATGTTGCTTACATAGAAATAGATTCCAACGGGGTAAATATCCCTGTAAGACCTGTGAAAGACAGTATCCTGGAGAAGGATGAACTGGTGAATTTCAAAGCGGATGCTATGGTAATGGGGCAGCCGCAAACATCTTCCGGGTCGCTTCATATAGAAGACGCTACCAGGCTGGACCCTACATTAACGGTATTGTCGTTCACTACCGATGATCCTGCACTGCTGAAGGAACCTTATAACGGATCAGTAACCATCTCCTTACCAAAGGATGTGACCACCGATCTGCCGATTGATGTAGTGATCAATAAAAAAAGCACTTCTACCGCTACCGATGGTACCGACTATGAGCTGAATGGCCCTGTTACCATTCCGCAGGGAGCCGGCCAGGTGACGGTACCCTTCAAGATCAATGCAGATAATGCTATAGAAGGAACGGAAAAAATAGAGATAGAGCTTTCTGCTTCCGATCCAATACCCTCCACTACTTACACCACTACTGTTACGCCGTATGTGGCAAATATTACGGATGTGCAGCTGCCGATGACAGCGCCCATCATTTTACACATTTCTGCAAACACCGTTAATGAAGGCGCTTCGCCCGGTGTATGGGCTGAGTTGCCTGCTAATCTTACTACCGAAATACCTATCCAGGTGGACTTTACTCCAGGCAGTTCTTCCACAGCGGCGCCGGGAACCTATACGTTTCCTTCCGGTACAGTGACTATCTTACCCGGCAAAACATTGTCTGATACCGTATTGGTAGGCGCCAGCGCCAACCAGGTATTTGATGATACCCGCAAGCTGGTATTAGCAGGAAGTACACCGGGAACCGGTATCCTGGTGAAAGACAGTCTCACGCTTACTATTAATGATCAAACAGCGCCCGCACAGAAGCAATTAACTATTGCCCCGCTGAAGTATCACCTGGATGAAGGCGACAGCACCCGGTTTACCATTGCACTACCTGCCGGTTATACTTCTGCAAAAGACATTGTGATTGCGCTGAAAAGAAACCCCACCGGCTCCGAAGCCGGTATAACAGATTTTGGCTGGATATCGGAAGATACCATCCGTTTACCGGCCAACACAGCATCTCCTTATACCACTACCTACACCATTATAAATGCGGCAGGCGATGATAATATTATTGAGCAGGATGAACGGCTGGCGCTGACCGGCAGTGTATTCGGACTCAGTGGATACACAGTTTCAGATACTGCTGTTATTATTGATGATGCCACCCGCAGGGATGCCAATAAAACCAAACTCACTTTCACGCTGCCAACTGCGGCGGTGAACGAGAACAGCACCAATAATATTGGCTTTAGCTTACCATCCGGTGTAACTACCGAAATACCGATCAAGGTAACACTTGGCGGCGCTACTGGAACGGCTACACGTAATACCGATTATTACCTGCCCGCGGATACTTCCTTTACAGGAGCCTCCGGTATTGCGGAACTGAAAGTAGCGGGTGATATCCTGGTGGAAGATGCAGAAGATATCCACATTACCCCGGCAGTGAGCGATGCGCTGGGCACTGTGTATACTTTCCTGCCTGCCACCGTTGATATTAACATTAAAGATGCGCAGTATCCTTTCCCTGCGGGTGATTCCGTATTGCTCACCAGTGCGCCTGACCCTGTAACAGAAGGAGGTTCAGCTGTTATAACCGCTACTTTCCCGCATAGCTGGAAAGCAGGTAAAGCCTGGACCATCAACCTGGCAAAGGATGCAGTAGCATCTACTACGGCAGGTACCAGTCATGGCGCCATACCCGCTTCCATTACCATTGCAGCCAATGCACCGTCGGGTGTTGCTACAGCCATTACTACCAACACCAACAACGTGTTTGACGACGGTGGGTTTATTAAGGTAGATGGCAACGCCGGCAACACCAATATGCCGGCTACGAGCGCCATCATCCATATCACCGATGGCACGGACCCGGCACAAAAGAAACTGGTATTGACCGCGGTAACGTCTACCCTTGCAGAGGGCGGCAGCACTGCTTTTACAGTGTCATTGCCTGCAGGTTATTCCGCTGCCAAAGATGTAAGCATTGCATTGACTACCAATCCAACCGGCACCGATGCCGCTGCCGGCGACTATCAGACCTTGCAAAGCAGCATTGTATTCCCTAAGAACAGCAACACTTTCACTACTACCGCACCAGTGATCAAAGCCACCGCGGATGATGTGATAGAAAACGATAAGCAACTGAAAATAAAGGGTACCGCTGCCGGCTATACG
>NZ_DATMTE010000106.1:0-5818 GCF_035564935.1 Chitinophaga sp.
CTTATAATTGTCTGGCAGAAAATAAAATGTTATTTTACTATATAAATAAATACTATGGGTGAAGAAGTATATAAAATAGCCGGCAACGATGCCGCCAACTATGAGGAGCACCTGGGGCCCCTTGTTTTTGAACCTGCCGCCCGGGCGTTATTATCGCACATCAGCACGTTCCCGGTGCATACTATCCTGGAAACAGCCTCCGGAACCGGCAGGCTCACCAAACATCTCCGGAAAAGTTTTCCGGCAGCAGAAAGTCTGGTTGCTACAGACATCAACCCGGATATGCTGGAAATAGCGCAGCAGCAATTGAATGATCCGTCTATCACATTCCAGCTGGCCGATGCGCAGCAATTACCTTTCCCGGATCAGTCGTTTGACCTGGTGGTAAACCAGTTCGGGTTAATGTTCCTTCCGGATAAGGAAGCCGGCTTAAAGGAAGCGGCGCGCGTATTAAAACCCGGTGGTCACTTTGTGTTCACCACCTGGGATAAAATCCCGAATATGCTGTTGTTTAAACTGCTGATAGAAGATATGATCCTGCCCTTGTTTAAAGACGAAGATACAACACGCTTTCACACGCCATTCGCGTTACATGATCCTCAACTGTTAAACACTTACCTGGAACAGGCGGGTTTCAGGAACCACAAGGTGGTGTTCCTGAAATTTAACGGACGCGCTGATTCACCGAAACATATTGTGAACAGCTACTTCCTGCAACATCCGCTGGGCAGACAGGTGAAAGAAAAGGCGCCGGGGGCATTTGATAAGGTAGCAAAAGAGCTGGAGCAGCGGCTTACCAGGGAATTTGGCGCGGGGGCGTTTGAGTTTGAGCTGAGGGCGCTGGCGGGGATTGGGAGGAAATGAGATCAATACTTTGCGGGCATTAGGCTTTCCATATGCCATGCACCCTTGGCTGGAGGTAAAAGCTGCTTACTATATAACCTGCTAATTCAATATTCTCCTCCATATCATCAGGATACTCCAGTTTATAAAAAACCAGGTCATCTTCCGGATCTTTTGCAAGCCGGAGGGAAATCACTTTTTCTCCGGTAAGTTTGTACTCAAACCAAATGTTGTCCTCGTCCGAGGTTCCCATTAACCCGTATTCAATGGCCTCCCGGTCGCTTTCACAAAAACTGTATGAGGATGCGTGTGATAAAATAAGAAGGAAAGGCAATAGGTTTTCTTTTGTGACCCAATCGTTTTTTGTCATTATTAAATGTATTATTTCACTCCAATATCCTCATCCTGTAAGCATTCATCGCTGTGTTCCCCAGCCTCGTTATTAAACGGTAATTCACTACCACGCCTACCGCCGCCCCTACTACGGGAAGCAACTGTCCCATTTTTGCCAGGTCTATATGATCACGGTATTCGATCTGGAATTGCTGCCAGTCGAAGCTATGAATATCCTCCGGCAGCTGGCTGCTTTTCTCTTTCCAGTCCACCATCTGCTCAAATACATTCCTCCGGTATTCCTGGCTGCTGAAAGCCAGCTGGAAAATATAAAGAATATACAGGCGCTCCTTGTAATCTTTTACATCAAAGCCATAAAAGGCAGCGATATCAAAAAGCAGTTTCAGCTTCATGCCCAGCAGGATCGGGAAATCCGCAAGGCCCAGCAGGATGCCGCCTGCGCCGGTGATACCGCCCTCGGCGGCTGCCGTTTTCCGGTAAACATCCACCCGGCGAAGCACCGCTTCTTCCATATCATACATAGATGCAAAAACAGGCTTCGCCGGTGCAGTATAGGTAGCGCCGAACAGCACACCCCTTACCATCTGCTTAATAGTAACTGTAACCGCATCATGCACCTTCTGCGGAATAATACGGTTAACCCGGGATTGCACTGATTTCGACACCCGGTCAAACATAGACGGCCGGGCACGCATTTTATGCTGCCAGAGTTCCAGCTCCACACTCATTCGCTGTTCATATAACATAACGGGAAATTACACAAAATTCGGGGGGCTTTTATCAATAGATCAGAGCGGAATCGGCATTTATCAACTTAACAGCATCCAGGAAAGATGCAGCAACAAAAACATACGTTTCGCCATCGTATGTTTTAAAAACACCAGGCTGGCTCTTAAGAAACCCAATATCATGACTATGAATTAAGAAATCTGAGAACCCTATAAACTCATGATCAGTGCGGCCCCTATATTCTTCGAGGATCTTTTCAACCGGCCAGATTGAAAACATATTTTCTCTCCAGTCACAGTCAGAAAAACCATTTACTTCGATATACAATTCTTTAAATCCTGCTGGAAACGTAAATCCAATGCTGGCTTCCACCTCCGAAATTAAATCAGGAGAAGCCCTGGGATTTAGCTGGATCTTTTCATGCCTCCATTGCCGGCATATTTCAATAATACTGTTTTCCATACGGCTAATATAACGCGAACCTTATTCTCTCCGCCCGGAATTGTCATTAATGCTATTTTAACTTTTGCGCGCTGTTTTTTTCCGGAGTCAGGCACTGGTAACCAGTCCTTTCTACCTATTGTCATACCGACAATAAAAATATTTCATAACATTTTGTCCAAATACCGGTTATCGATTGTTATATTATACAACATACTCACTTTAACCATCTGTCGATTTCAGTATGAAAAAAATGAAAAACACTACTATTGCCCCCGCTCCCCTCCCCGTTCACACCGGCGCGGGGGAAATGAACAACCGTATCAGCTTACTGGAAGCAGAACGCCGTATACTCCTGGAACTGGGAAATGAAATTACAAAGGTCCGGGAGAAAACCGACCTGATCACTATCTTTTCTTCCAAGATCAGGGAAATGTTCCCTTTCTCCCATACCATTGTTACGCTTATCGACTATGAAGCGGGAACGTATACCCCCTTCCTGCTCGACCCCGAATCGTCTCCCATTCAAAGCCATCAGCTATATCCCATGCTGGTGGAAGCCCGGTTTCCCCTGTATGAACCCTTTATCCAGAAAGTACTGATAAACGGAGAGCCTACCCTTTACAAAATGGAAGACATTGTGGATGCTCCCGGAAGCCCTGTGTTCCTCAAAGTGAATTACGAAGCGGGTATCAGGGTGCTTTTAATGACGCCGCTGAAAGACAATGACCAGATCATCGGCTTCCTGCACATCTACACCAAAGATCCGGAAGGGTTCACAGGAGAATTTATCAACCTCATCACCAGCATCGCTCCGCAGATTTCCAGTGCAGTGGCCAATATCAAAAAGAATGAAGCGATGAGTCATGCCGAATCCATCAACGAAGTGCTGTTGTCGCTGAGTAATGAAATGGTAAAGGTGAGAGACCGGCAACAGCTCCTTAAAGTAATCAGTTCGGGGCTCAGGGACATCGTTCCTTTCTCCGGCAGTATGATCACCGTCATGAATGAAAAGGAAGCATATTATAAGGCTTACCTGATCGATGCGGAATCAAAGCTGAAAGAGCTAACAGACGACGGAGACGTGCTCCGCATGACCTCCCCCGCGGAAGATGGCATCTACGACGTTGCCTCCTTGTACTACAAACCCCTGGTGTTTGACATGCAATCCTTTGAACCCGAAAATACCCCGCTTTGGTTCAGGCTTCATTACGAAGCCGGCGCCCGTGAAATGATCATAAAGATCCTCGGCACCAACAGCCCTTCACAATACAGCCTGATGCTGTTCGCTAACCAGGCAGGCACCTTTAACACGGAAGCCGTTAATATCGTGAACCGTATTTCCAGCCAGCTGTTTGCAGCGGTGAGCAATATTTCTGCCAATGAAGAGATCCTGAAACGGGAAAATGAAAAGTCATTCCTGCTGGATTTCAGCAACGACATTGCGGCGGTAAGAAGCAAGGCCGACCTGGCCAAAGCCGTACATAAAAGCCTGAAAAAACTGGATGCACTGAATGGCTATGTGATCCGCAGGATCAACGAAGACCAGTTAACTTCCACCACCTATATTTATGATGAAAGTATGGTAACAAGTGAAGATGAACTGGTAAGGGAGATGCTTACGGCAAAGTTGCCTGTCAACGACGGGCTTCAGAACAGGGTACTGAACAGCGCCATCCCCCTGTTCTTCAGCGTAAATACGGAGATCAACCGTGGTGATCATACCGCGCGTTACCTGCCGCTCTGGAAAAAGATAGGATTCAAAACCGTTATCGGTACGCCCCTCCGTACCGGGGATGTAACCCTGGGCATTTTGTGGCTGGGCCTCGAAGAAATAAACATGCCGCTGCTGCAGGGCATATGCGCACAGATCTCCATCGCGATGTACAACATCATCGCCAACGATGAAATACTGCGCCGTGAACGGGAACAAACCTTCCTTCTTGAATTTAGCCGCGACATTGCCGCCCTGCGTTCAAAAGATGACCTGCAACGCGCTATATCAAATGTGCTGAAGCATGTACTTGGCATTAAACTCGCCATCATCCGGGTAATAGAAGACGACGGCGTTACACTCAGTCCCTATATGGTGGATGAAAGCATGTTTGAAAAAGAAAATACCGGGTTCAGGGAAGTTGCCTCACGGAGTATCGACATACACGATGTATTAAATGCAAGGGTACTCAAAAACGACGAACCTGTTATTTTTAACGTGGAAGAAGAAGTAGCGAACGGCAATAATAACCCGGTGGTGATATTCTGGAAAAACACAGGGCTGAAAAGCGCTTTCGGGGCGCCGTTACGCGCGGGCAATACCAATCTCGGTACGCTCTGGCTGCTGATGGATGAAGTGAATCTTACCATCCTGAAAGGCATCTGCGCACAAATCTCCATTGCCATTTCCAATATACGCGCAAATGAAAAAGTACTGGCCTACAAACAAAAGCTGGAAAATGAAAACGACTACCTGAGAGAGCAGATCAAAACAATCTATAATTTTTCAGAGATAGTGGGTAATGGCGTACAAATGCAGAAAGTATACCGGCTGATGACGCAGGTGGCAGCATCTTCATCCACCGTGCTCCTGCTGGGCGAAACCGGCACCGGGAAGGAGCTGATTGCACGCGCCGTTCACAATGCCTCTCCCCGTAAAAGCAAGTTGATGGTAAAAGTGAACTGCGCCGCCCTGCCTGCCCATCTCATCGAAAGCGAATTGTTCGGGCATGAAAAAGGGGCATTTACCGGGGCTATAGACAGGCGTATCGGCAAATTCGAGCTTGCCAATAACAGCACCCTTTTCCTGGATGAAATTGGCGAGATGCCGCTGGAACTACAGGTAAAATTATTACGCGTACTCCAGGAACGCGAACTGGAAAGAGTGGGCGGAAAGAATACCATCAGGATAGATGTACGCATTATTGCAGCCACCAACCGTAACCTGGAAGCAGAGGTACAGGCAGGCCGCTTCAGATCCGACCTCTACTACCGTTTAAATGTATTCCCTATTCACCTGCCTCCGCTGCGCGACCGGCTGGAAGATATTGAGCCTCTTGCCAAGGCATTTATTGCCAAGTTCAGTAAGAACATCGGGAAAAAGGTCACCGGCATATCGGCCAGCGTATTGAAACAACTGAAAAGCTACGACTGGCCCGGTAATGTGCGGGAGCTGGAACACCAGATTGAAAGAGGCATCCTGCTCAGTGAAGATGATATACTCAAAGAAATACATCTGCCCCAGCGCAGGCAGGACGGGCAAGAGGGACAAACCGTACCCGTTTCTGCAAGAACACTGGAGCAAATGGAACGCACCCATATCATTGAAGTACTGAAGCGATGCAGCGGAAAAATTTCCGGTATCGGGGGCGCCGCCGAAATACTTGAAATTCCAGGTACTACCCTGCATTCGAAGATGAAAAAACTAAAGATGTCAAAAGCAGATTACTTCGTCAGT
>NZ_DATMTE010000107.1:0-2478 GCF_035564935.1 Chitinophaga sp.
TACCGGACGGCCGCCCGTACTTCCTTTTTTACTTGTTTGATCGGCCTGCCTGCCTTCTTTTTTTTCTTATTCACTGTTTCCATAACATATATTTTTTGTTCCAAAACCGGCCTTGATGGCCGGTTTTGGAACTGCGACCAACGGGAGCGGTGGGCAAGCGGTGTTGTCGAACCGTTTTTTGTTCGACAACAACACTGCTTGCCCTAAGAGCGTTCATGAAGCCATCTTTATAGTAACCCTACTCTTAGCCGTATTTCAGCCTGTTTAAAGGCTTAATAAGGCCGTAATTGCTCGTAAGCGGTAGCAGTATATCCGCCAGCCATATTGCTTTTATAAATGGTTGTATCAACTTACCGGGCGACCTGTTTTTGCAGTGGCTTTATTTCTTGCTACATCCTCAAGATCCCAAGTAAACAGGGGCTGTGAATGGCTGCTATTGATCTGGCCCTTCGAAGAAAAGGAAGAAAAATGCAGCGGAAAATTTGGCAGTGCACCTGTTGCCACACAAAAAAAAATGATGGCTATAACATGGTATCCTGGTTAAAAACTTTTGGACTACCTACCCCGTACCTACTGATACTATCTTTTAATCCATCCACAGGCGAATGTTATAGTCTGCTATCTCAAAAATTTCCGCTTCCGTTAAATTGTACGGATTGATCATATTAGTGACCGTTTTCTTCTGCGGCGGTTCGTTAGCCAGTTTGTTTTCCGGTTGTACTTTGGTCGCATCGGCGGTGGACTTAACCGTCTGCTGCTGTTCCGCGCATGAAAAAATATTTGGCGCATAACCTTCACCTATCTGCAAACTTTTACCAATAGCAATGCTGTTGCCGAACAATTTATTTGCTTGCCACTGTTTAATATCAGGGTTCTTCTTTTAAAGTCAGTCATAATCTTAATCGCTTTTGAATGAAAAAATAATTTTTAAATCTGACGACCTCTTTTCCTATCACGGGAAACCTCCCTGTTCTTCATGTCTTGCATTATTTCCTTTGCCTTGTTAAGTAACTGTATCTCCCGTTTCACATGGATAAAATTTTGAGCAAGCCACTGGTTCAGGTCTTTGCAATCCCGGTACTGAAAGCTGCAATCTTTGTATTGATCACTGCTCTTTATTGCCTGTTCGGTACACTGCATGCCGGCAGTATCCCGGTCAAGGTACAGGTGGATGTTCCCGTGTTTTTCCATGATGGGCCTGCTTTTCTCAAAGAAGGCCAGCGAATTGAGGATAAGAAAATTGGTGGGTGGTGGTTGATTGTTATAAATTGTTAGGTAGGAAAGGAAGTCGAGGAATCCCTCAAAGACGGTTACAATGTCCGCGCCCTGGTCAATGAATGTAACTTCCTTCGGGGAGATACTGCCTTTAAAACCAGGGTTGCGCAGCTCGTATCCATCGGCATCATTTTTGAATCCCAGTGCATAGAACCTCTTCCCGTTCAGTTCGTATCTTGCCTCCCGGCACCAGGCATTGGCTATTTGATCTGGTATGCATCGTTGTTCCAGGTAACGGAGAAGCGCCGGGGAACTGATAAGGTGGTGGGAGAGAAACTTAATTTTCCTTTCACCAGCAGCCTCTTGCTGGCCGGCGAGGGGTACAAGCGGCGGGTGAAAGAGAAAGAAACCTGCAATTTTTCCAGCAGTTCAGGAATAGTACAACGGTGAAACAGTATTCCGAAGTCAATGATAGTTCCTCCCTGTCCCAACCCATGATCGAACCACATATTCAGTTTGCGATTAACCTTAAAGGAAGGCGTCTTTTCAGTTCGCAGGGGCGATAAATACCAATGATCCGAGTTACGGGCTTTCTTCAGGTCAGGGTAGTGTCCTAATGAGGCAAGGTAGTCTACCAAATCCATCTGTTTGGCCTGCTCAATGCTAATCTTCCGGGTACCCATATTCCTGCCTTTTAACGTTTACATTACGTTTCTGTTTCACATACTCCATTACTTCCGAACGAAGGAAATAAACTCGCCCTCCCTGTTTATGGAAGGGTAGCCCTCGTTTCATCCAGTCGTGAAGCGTAACAAGGGAGATGCGGAAAATGCCTGCAATTTCCTTCCGGGTAAGCAATGGTTCCTCCCCCCGAAGGTCGGAAGGAGTGTTTTTAACCGCTTCGTTTTCCAGGCATTCCTTTACAGCCTCCTTTATCCACCGGCGAAAATCCTGCTCATTTGGAATAAACAACGTGTCCATAAAAATTCGTTTTATGGATGCAAGATGGGTTAAGCTCGAAGGGAAGTCAATGATGGATTGATCATGGATTTTTATCTGTTGAAATCCAGGAAGTTTGGAGAGGTTCAGCAGCGTAAGCCGAATTGATTAAGGTGTGTAAATGGCCTAAGAGTAAAAGAATTCTTCCATGGCCTGGGTCAGCTTTTGCACTTTGGGATCGTTTGGCCGGAGTTTATCAATGCTGGCTTTGGCATTTTTCTCTACCGTGTTGGGTTTCTTATCGGCAAACTCCCGGAAATGAAG
>NZ_DATMTE010000108.1:0-6710 GCF_035564935.1 Chitinophaga sp.
TAAATAGTTGGTTTCTAATATCTTTGAGCGAAAAATATTTTTTAGAAAGATAAAAACAGGCGGTATTTCATGCCAGTGGCTAAACCTTTACTGCGTGTACCCGTTATTGTTATAAGCGCCCGCATCCGGTAACCCTTGTTAAAAAAAAACGGCTGGAATTTGCCAGGATAAATCCGGATAGCCTAATTTACAGTAGCCCATAAAAAGAAAAATATATGCTGCTGAAACAAAGACTATCGCTCAGCCAGATCTTTTCCTTTACCTGGAAGGTAGATCTCATGCTGCTCGGATGTTGTACCCTGGTATATTTCCTCGATTCGCGCTGGCTGGTAGCACATATTAATATCCCTATAGCCGTATCTACCGTGCTGGGTACCGCTATTGCCTTTTTTATCGGCTTTAATAATAACCAGGCGTACGACCGCTGGTGGGAAGCCCGCAAAATATGGGGAGCGCTGGTAAATGATTCCCGCACCTGGAGCAGATCTATACTCAATTATCCCTCCCAGGATGCATCACCGGAAACCAAAGCACTGGCCCGGCACATGATTTACCGGCACCTGGCCTTCGTTTATGCCCTTAAAACCGTGCTGCGCAAACGGCCCGATGATTACTACACCCGTTACCTCACCACCGGGGAAATCGAAGAAGTACAAAAACAAAATAATATTCCCAATGCCATCCTGAACCTCCAAACCCGCGATCTGCAACAATTAAAGAACTCCGGTAGCATCGACGGCTTTACTTTCATAGAACTGAACCAGCTCCTGGTAAAGTTCTGCGATTATATGGGCCAGTCGGAAAGGATCAGGAACACCGTATTTCCCCCCAGCTATTTATATTTTACAAAGATGTTTATCTGGTTTTATGTGATCATGAATACACTCATGATGACAGAATCCATCGGCGCATGGGCCATTCCCTTTGGATGGATGTTCGGCTTCGTATTCCACGTTACCCACCTGAACGGCATTACCCTCATGGATCCTTTTGATTTTCAACCGCTGGCCATTCCGCTCGACAGCATCTCCCGGACCATTGAGATCAACGTGATCCAGCTCCTGGGAGACGAACCGGTGCCCGCCCCCGTACAACCACGGCAGGACGGACTTTATGTAATGTAAAACCAACCGGAAACGCATTCACTTTGTAATACGTAATTCCGTATTTTTACACCCATGACGTATGACCAATTATGTAATCTATATGCCCAGTCAGTTACCCTCAAGATACTACGGGCACGTAGCGCGCCAATGATGCTGTCATTTTTTCATTATACATTCAAGGAAAAAAACCATACCACCATTTCCAATGTGGAACTGGTAACCCGCTTATCCGACTACCTCGGCGTAACCGGCTACCGCGCCACAGATGATGAAATAGACGCTACCAGCCTGCTGGAACACGATGATGTGAAAGCCAGGAAATATATCGATCAATGGAGCAATAAAGGCTTCCTCCGCAAATACCCCGATGACGACGGACTGGATATCCATGAGCTGAGCAGCGACATGGAAAAAGTAATGCACTGGGTATCTACCCTCCAGAAAAGAGAGTTTGTGGGCACAGAAAGCCGCTTCAAAGACATCTTCTCCAAACTCAAAGAGCTGATAGACCAGAGCAATAAAAACCCGGAACAAAGGATCCAGGAACTGGAGAAAAAAAAATATGAAATAGAACAGGAAATAAAAGCCATTACCATCACCGGTAAAGTACAGGTGTTCGACGATACCCAGATCAAGGAGAGGTTCTACGATGTAAACCGCATGTCGCGCGAGCTCCTGAGCGATTTCAAAGAAGTAGAACAAAACTTTGAACAGATCACCCAGGAAATTTACCGCAAACAAAGCGAAAGAGATATCGCGAAAGGCGCCCTGCTGGCTTATACGCTCGACTCCTTCGAAGCCCTCCGCCAAAAAGACCAGGGCAAAAGCTTTTACTCTTTCTGGCAATTCCTCATGGACGAACATAAACAGGAGGAAATGCGCGACATGATCGAAAAGCTCTACACCCTGCTCGAAGAACGGAACATCGAATATAAAAATGACCGCTTCTTAAAAAAACTTAAACAATTCCTCCACGCCTCCGGTAAAAAAGTAATTGATGCCAACAAAAAACTGAGCGATAAACTCAGCCGCGTACTCAGCGAAAACAATCTTACCGATCGCCGGATAGCCCTGGAACTGATCAACGATATCAGGCAACTGGCCTTTCAATCGCTGGAGAATCCGCCGGGTGAGGAATTTTTTATAGAGATAGAAAGCGATCCTGAAATAGACCTCCTCGACCGATGGGATATGGCGGAAGAGAAAAAACCCAACATCGAAGTGGAATTTCCCGAAGGAATGGGCGGTACCGAGTTTGACGATAATGACCTGAATGCATTGTTCAACCATTTTAATATAGACCGTACCCTGCTGGAAGACCGCATCTCCACACAACTGGAAAACAAAAAGCAGGTAAGCCTGAAAGAACTGGTAGAAATTTATGGCGCCGAAAAAGGGCTCACAGAACTCATTACCTATTTTTCCATCGCCAGCCAGTCGGCCCACCACATCATCCTGGAAACCCCGGATCCGGTAACGCTGGGCAGCCGTACCATCAATATGCCCATGGTACTGTTCACAAATTCACAAAACTAACATCATGGCCGAGAAAAATATATCTCCCTTTGCACACGTGTTTCTAAAACTCATGCAGGGACCTGTATACGAAGAAGATAAATCTTACTGGAAAGATCTGCTGGGATGGCAAACAGAACTCAGCAAATACCTGCAGCAAACAGGCTTACAACTGGTGATAAATGAATCCGACGGGTTTGCACGCATCGTTCAACCCGAAACAGATGATACCACCGATAAGCCATTGCCACGCCTCATGCGCAAAACCCGGCTCACTTACGAAGCCACACTGCTATGCATTGTACTCCGGGAAGCCCTCGATGAATTTGATATCCAGGGCAATGGTACCCGTCTTTTTATGACGCAGAAAGAAATCAAGGAAAGACTCGCACTCTTCTTCAAAGAACGACACAACAAATCAAAACTGCTGAAAGATCTCAACAAACCTATCAACAGCCTCTTAAATGTAGGCGTGCTGAAAACTACCCGGGAGGACGCTGCCAACAAGGAACTGCATCAATACGAGGTAAAAAGGATCATCAAAGCACTGGTGAATAACGAGAAACTGGAAGAAATAAAATCAAAATTAAAACTGCATGTCCACCCTGTTCAATAGTGATTCAAAAGAAAGTGGATTCCGGTTGCAATATTTTGAAATATACAACTGGGGCACTTTTCACAATAAAATATATCGCGTTAATACCAACGGAAATACTTCCCTGCTCACCGGCGCAAACGGTAGCGGTAAAACCACCCTGATCGATGCCCTTCTGACATTGCTGGTACCATCCGGCAAAAGGTTTTATAATCAATCGTCCGGTACGGAACAACGGCGCGACAGGGGAGAAGAATCCTACTTCTGGGGCTACTACGGTAAAACATTCTCCGAAGAATCCCAACAGTCAAAAACAGACCAGCTGCGTCATAAGGAAAACAATCCCTACTCTGTGCTGCTGGCCTATTTTTACAATGCGGCTACCATGCACCAGATCACACTGGCACAGGTAAGATGGTACTCCGGTGAAATGAAACGACAGTTCATCGTTTCGCCACATAAACTCAATATCAACGAGCATTTCGGTAACGGCAAATTTGATGTGAAAGGCGACTGGAAAAAAAGACTGCGCCTTGAGTTTCCAAAAACAGAGATCACCGACAGCTTTAAGGAATACGCAGCACTGTTCAGCAACATCTTCGGACTGCGAAGTGAAAAGGCCCTGTCGCTCTTTAACCAAACCGTTGGTATCAAGGTACTCGGCGATCTGAACACATTTATCCGCGGACAGATGCTGGAAGAAACAGACAGCGAAAGCGAATTTCTGAAACTGCGCGAAAACTATGATAGCTTACTCACCAGTCACCGCGCTATCCAGAAAGATGAAACCCAGCTGAAACTACTGGAGCCCATCATCGAAAACCGTGCATCCTGGCAACAACTGCAGGACAGGAACCGGGAACTGCAAATGCTCCAGGATCTCCTCCCTTCATGGTTCAATAAACAGGAAAAAGATATCCTGGAAAGAGAACTGGAATCTTTACAAAAAGAACAACAGGTAACTACCCGCCATCTCACGGGCATCAACGAACAACTCCAGTCGCTTCACCTGCGCAAAGACGAACTGATAGCGCAGAAGGCGAATAACAGTGTAGACGAACAACTGCGCTCTATTGAAAAATCCATCCACTACGAACAAAAAGCCATGGAGGCCAAACGTAATAAGATGGAAGAATACAATATGCTCACAGACCGGCTGGAACTGGCTCCCAACCCCGATGAACAACAGTTCCACGAAAATATTGCCGGCGCTGAACAAATGAAAACAGCGCACGATAAACAACTGGAAACATTACAGGAAGAAATTTTTCATCATAAAAGCAGCCTGGCCGCGGAAAGATCTCAGATATCAAAACTTGAAGAGGAAATAGATTCCTTCCTTCACCGGAAAAATAATATTCCGTATGAACTGATCCGTATCCGTCAGCAGCTGGCAAATATGCTGGACATCCAGGAAGATGACCTGCCTTTTGCCGGTGAACTCATCAGGGTAAAAGATGCGGAACTCCATTGGGAAAACGCCATCGAAAAAGTACTGCATAACTTCGGTCTGCGTCTCCTCGTGCCGGAAGAGTATATACTGGATATCAACCGCTATATCAACTCCAACAACCTGCAAACCCGCCTCGTATACCACAAAGTAGAAGAGGAGAGTTATACGATGTTGCGGATGCCTTCTGAAAAAGAAAGCCTCTTACAAAAAATAGAGATCAAACCGGGCACCATCTTCAAAGAATGGCTGCAAAGCCAGCTGCTCGACCAGTTTGACTATACCTGTACCGACGACATGGCCGTGTTTAACCGCTGCAGGAAAGCGGTTACTTCCAACGGGCTAACGCGGCAGGCTACACGCCACGAAAAAGATGACCGCCCCAACCGCTCCCAGCAAAATAATTATGTACTGGGATGGAACAATAAAAATAAATTACGCCTGTTAAAAGAACAACAGGATGAATGCAACAGCAATATTGAAACGCTGCAGCATAGCGTTTCTAAACTGGAAGATAGCAGGAAAGCCATTGCAAATATCAATGCATTGCTGAATGCCTTGCTTTCGCTGCATAACTACAGCGAAATCAACTGGCAAACCCATGCCGGCGTTATTGAATCTTTCGCCCGTGAAAAAGCGGCGCTGCTCAAAACCAGCGATAAATACCAGGTGATCTGCGATCAGCTGGACGAAGCGGTACTGCAAATACAGGAGAAAGAAAAAGAAAAGGAAACGAAGCTCCAGGAAAAGGGCCGCCTGGATGACAAAGCCGCAGAAAAGCTACGTCATTTCAACCAACTGAAAGTGAACAAACTGGACGATATTTCACTTCAATACGTGCTGGAATATCTTTCCGACCTGTCGCTGACCGAACCGGCTGAAACCACCATTGAACTGGCCTCCTACCGTAAACGCGCCAATGATAATATGCAGGCCACCCTGCACGATGCCATGCGTCTCTCCGCGGAAAAAGAAGCGGAAATCACCCGGCAGCTGGCGGCCTTTGTAATGCCGCCGAAAGCCATTCACGACACCTTCCCCGACTGGCTGGGCGATGTAACCGACCTCCAGCCGCATGTGAAATACCTGGATGAATTTACCGCGCTGTATGAGCGCATTAAATTCCAGCGGCTCATTGAGCACAAGGAACGGTTCCGTAAATATATGGACACCAGTATGCTCAATGCCATCACCAACTACCGGGCATGGATATACGGACAGGAAGATCTTATCCGCGAGGTAATGGAAGATCTGAACGAACCGTTACGCAACATCACCTTCAATAAAAACCCGGATACCTACCTCCAGCTGGAATGCCGGCATGTACGCGATGTGGAGATCCGTAACTTCAAAGAAAAACTGAGCAACGCAGTACCGGATTCCTTTAAGTATCATCTCGAAAAAGATGAAGCTTACGGCGACCAGCTGTTTGAAAACATCAAACTGCTTATCACGGAACTACAGCAAAATGAAGCATGGCGGCGCAAAGTAACAGATGTACGCAACTGGCTCGACTTCGGTGCAAAAGAATTTTATGTAGCAGACAATAAGGCTTTCAAATATTATGAAGATACTGCCAGTCTTTCCGGTGGTGAAAAAGCACAATTCACCTACACCATCCTGGGCGCCGCTATTGCCTACCAGTTTGGTATCAATGAAGCCAACCGCCAGCACCGCAGCCTGCGCTTCATCACGGTGGATGAAGCCTTCAGTAAACTGGATCCTGAAAAGAGTCACTATCTCATGGAATATTGCGGCCAGCTGAACCTGCAGCTACTGGTAGTAACGCCGCTGGATAAACTGAATATTGCAGAACCTTACATTCATGCCTGTCACTTTGTGGCGAATAAGAACAAACGCGATTCCGTGGTATACAACTTCACCATGGAAGAGTACCGCGACAGGAAGCAGGAGTTCGAGTCAATGGCGGCGATGTCCTAAGCGTAGGTATCGCCTTCGGCGGTTGTCTTGGAACACTGATTACGCTGATTTTGATGATTTGTTTGATTTTATTTTTATAGGGAGATATAAAGCGAATAGATCC
>NZ_DATMTE010000109.1:0-2894 GCF_035564935.1 Chitinophaga sp.
GGTAAAAGTTCTCCATAAAAAAAACGGGGATGAATACTCATCCCCGTGATTCATTTACAACCAAAACAGCCTCAATACCCCGGATTCTGCGTTAAATTATTATTCTTCTGTATCTCCGTTCTGGGTATTGGGAATAGCGTACGGTTATTATTATTGGTAGCGGCATGCGACAACCATGATTTTTTTGTGAATGCGCCAAACCTGATCATATCTGTGCGGCGGTGTCCTTCCTGGTCGAACTCCCAGCCCAGCTCATCCAGGAACCGGCCGTACAGGATATCTGCGCCGCCTTCATTACTGTACTGGTTATTCACGGCGTCTTTCATACCATATTGATAGGCGCTGCCGCCTTTCAGCTGTGCACCGGTTACTACCGCTTTAGATGGATCAGTGGCAAAATCACGTTGCCGTACCTGGGTAACTATCGCTGCTGCTTCATCGGCTTTGCCTGAACGGAGCAGGCTTTCTGCTTTCATCATCAGCACTTCGGCATAACGGAACAAGGGGTAGTCGTTGCTCAGCCGGTTAGTAGCGCCCATCTTTATTTCAAATTTTCCCAGGCGGAAACCATGCACTGATTCTCCTTTCTCCAATCCTGGCAATTCATTTACAAAACTCAGCGGTTTGCCGGCAAAATCGCCCTGCGCCACATATAACATCTGGCCGGCTGCGGTGTACTGTTGTCCTTTGATCCAGTTGTTCTGATACCGGGTGTCGGCAGGATCAAAGGTGCTGATGAACTGTGGAATAGCACAAATACCGCCCCATGGTGTATTTTTCAAATTATAGGTAGCCTGGTTTTCCTGCTGTAATGTTTGCATGTGCAGGTCAAACGCGTTCCAGTTATTGGTGTAGTCTTCATCCATTGGGATGGCCAGCACTATTTCCTTTGAGTTCTGGTTCTCTGTAAGAAACACATTCTTCTGTGCAGCTTCCAGCACATATCCTGCCCCCGAATTGATAACACTATCACAGGCGCTGATGCATTTATCCCACTGTGGTGTACCGGTATACACCTCAGCATTGAGATACATTTTTGCCAGCAGGGTAAAGGCCGCCCATTTGTTGAACTTTCCATAGGTAGCCACATTATTCTCTTTGCTGAGCAACGGAATGTTATCAATAAGATCTTTCACAATAAACTCATATACTTCCTTGCGTGTGTTCTGCTCCGGCAAAAATCCCGATGGCAGATCAAACTGTGTTACAATAGGCACATTGCCGTAGAAGTCGCACAGGATAGCATAGTACGAAGCGCGAAGCGCTTTCAGTTCCGCCAGGGTGGCGTCCTTTTCATCTGTGATGGGGATCAGACCGGATTCAATCTGGTAAATGATCCTGTTACAGTTAGTGATTCCTGCATAGGTTCTTGACCAGGTTTGATTCACCACATCATCGTCGGTGGTCCAGGTATGTTTGTGCAAACGCTGGTATACGCCATCGTCAAACCATCCCCAGGGGCGTTTGGGGATCACCAGCTGATCACCGGTTACCTCCTGCGCACGCCAGAGACCATTCCAGTCAAGCAATATGAACCGCCATTGTGAATATCCTGCGCCCACAAGTGCCGCTATATCATCCTTGGTAGGATCAAACTTTGTAGAGATGATGGTTGTGTATGGCGTGTCTTTTAACTTGGTACAGGCCGACAATAAAATGATGACCATCAATACGTTTATTCTGCGAAGCATTTTCATACTTGTTTTTTTGGGAGATTAGAAATTCAGGTTCACACCAACAGTAAAGGAACGGGTCGACGGATACTTATCGCGATCATCTATACCGGGATTCAGCCCCATCCTGTTCACTTCAGGGTCCAGGCCCTTGTACTTTGTAATAATGAAAGTATTCAGCGAGGAAACATAAAAGCGCGCACCCTTTAGGTATTTGTTCTTTGTTTGTGGAAGAGAATAGCCTAAAGTAATATTATCAATCTTCCAGAAATCTCCATTCTCCACATAATAACTGTTGAGTTCAAGCGCATTTACATTCAGCACTTTCTTTCCAAAAACAGGGTCGTAAGCCGATTTCAGGATGTTGTAATTCTGGATGGCGGGATTTTCCATATACATCCGCTGTGAATTGATGATCTGGTAACCGAAAGCACCGCGCATAGTAACACTCAGATCGAAACGTTTGTAAGAAAAATTATTGTTCCAGCCGGCATAATATTTCGGCAAACCATTACCGATCACTTTCTTGTCTTCAAAGGCATGGGCAAAATTATCATAGCTCACCGGTTTACCATCCCTTCCTTCGTATATCCATTTTCCGTTATCATCCACATCAATCACTTTATAGCCGTAAAAATCGCCGATCCCTTTACCGATGGTAACGATGCTGGTAAAGGTTTGTATAGGAATACCCGCTGCACCGGTAGTGAAGTAAGGGGTAGTGGTTTGGTATAATTCGTTCGAAAGGCTGATTAATTTATTGCTGTTAGTAGAGAAATTCACGCTGGAGTTCCAGGTAAAATCCTTAGCTTTTACCGGTACGAAGTTCAGCATTATTTCGATGCCTTTATTTTCCATTTTGCCTACGTTCGCCGTGGTGTTCCGGTACAGGTTCGGCGGACTTGGTACTGCGTAGTTATACAGCAGCCCCCTGATCTGCCGGTTGTATACATCCACATTACCGCTGATACGCCCCTTCAGTAAGCTGAAGTCCAACCCAATGTTAGCCTCTGCTTTTTCTTCCCAGCGGATAAAGGGGTTTGCATTGGTAGCCGGTACCAGGATGCGCGACCATTTGCCATTGGTATATACGTAGTCGCCGTAGCCGATCAATGGCTGGCTCAGAAACCCATCCTGTGGCGGGTTACCTGTAATGCCATATCCAACGCGCAGTTTCAGATAATCAAAGAGGCGTTGCTGTTTCATAAAATTCTCGTTGGA
>NZ_DATMTE010000110.1:0-10816 GCF_035564935.1 Chitinophaga sp.
AAACCAAGCGCGAGTCCTATAATACCGGCGCCGGCCAGCAATGAGGTAACTGCTTTATCCAACTGTAATATATTCAGTGATATAAATAATCCCAGCAATAAAAACAATCCATAAAATAAACTGGATACCAGGCTTGAAATGGCGGATGATTCAGACAACCTCCGGGAAAAGCCATAGGTGAGTTTCCGGGTGAAGCGCGCCAGCAATAAGAACAAGGCAAAAATGATCACCGCCAATACAAAATTAGGCGTCATTTTCACCGCTGCTACCAACCAGTTATGTAGCTTATCGAAGATCAGCTGACTATAGCTGGTAAATTGTTCGCTCATATACTATAGAATAAAATGCACAATACCTGTAAATATCTCTACAGACTTATATTTCATATAAAAAAAAGGCAGGTGAATAACCGGCCTCAGACAGGATAGGTTTTGCCACATTAAACACTTTCACACCGTTGATCTGGCCTTCCAGTTGTCCTACATGCGCATGCCCATGGAAAGCCGCAATTACTTTACGTCTTGTAAGCGGCTCGGCCAGGCGGGAGCAACCCAGGAAAGGATAGATCTGTTCCGACTCTCCTATTACTGTTTCCACTACAGGTGCATAATGCATTAAAGCAACCTTCCTGATATCCGGATGTTCCTGGTCCAGCCGCGCCAGCGCCCTGTCAAGCCGCAACGCTTCATCCACGCCGGTTTGCACAAAACTCTTCATTTCCCCTTCCCCGAACATGGAAAGCATATGCCCGTCGAAGCCGCCGCCAAAGCCTTTTACACCGGCGAACCCGATGCCGTTGATCATGGTGCATTCACCATCCAGGATATGTACTTCACGGGCCTCCTGGATAATTTGCCTGATGAGTTTATGCCTCCCCTTTTCGTAGTCATGATTGCCCAGTACAGCTACTACAGGGATGGTGCAGGCAGCCAGTTCACCCGCCAGCACCTGCGCTTCCGATTCATCGCCGGTATCGGTAAGATCACCTGCAATAAGCAACACATCTGCCCTGGCAGATATCTCTTTAAAATAATCTGCCCACTTCCCTTTATCATTGGCGCCTACATGCAGATCGCCTACCGCTGCTATCTTTGCTGATTGTTTTTCTGCTGCCATCATCAAACGGTTTTTATGGTAGAAGATTTATAGTCCCATTCTTTTATATCAGTGGCATATTGCGTTTGGTCTATCACCGGTCCCCGGCAAACCCTTTCTGTTGGCGGCGGCAGCTCGTACTGCTCCAGCGCCCGCTGCATCATTTCCGCAAAAAGCCAACGGGGAATAATACGGTGAAAATCTGCCGGGTATACAAACTGGAAGTTGATCAGCTGCTGCAACAGCAAATGCCAGTGCTGATCAAGACGGAACAGGATCCGCTTCCAGTTGAGCGGGTAATACCGCAGGATAATATGATTTACATCCGCTCCATCATACCGCTCCCTGTTCTGTACATAAACCTTGCACCAGATCAGTTCTTCCGGCGATATCAGCTTTACCGGCACCCCTTCAAAAATAGCATCCACCGCATGTTCATACCAGGTATCATCTACCCGGCAAATGTTATTAACAGTATCAAAAATGATATCGATGAAGTACTCGCCTTTGAACACTTTGGCCAACCATCGCACATCGGTTAATTCCACTTCGTAACCCTCCAGCTTACCGAAATACTTCAGGATCTTCGGATATTCTGTCCATTTACAAAAGATATCCAGGTCTTTGGTGTCCCGGTAAATACCCGTATAGTGGAACATGGCAAACGCACCTCCCAGCATAAATGCGGCGCCGCTTTCATGCAAATGCAGCAACGCCTCCTTATAAAAAGCATGCGCCTCACTGCTGTGCACTGCCGCTTCAAAAACCATGTGTCCGTTTAAATTTGCCATAGTTGCTAGGTGTTGATAGGAAAAGTAAAATCCAAACGTTATGCCATGCATACAACATGGTTTGTTTTTTGGACACGCACTAACGTATACCCAACTTTCGTTACTTATAAATCCATATACAATGGCTACTACTCAAACCAGGAAACCCGGTACGCGGAAAAGCAGCCGCACCGCTGCACCGAAAAAAGCAACGCCGAAAAAAGCGACGGTAAAAAAAACAGGTACCATTGCCAGGAAAAAAAAGGTGACTTCATTTGATAAATTCAAAACGTTTGGCGATAAACAATACACCGGCGTACAGGTAGGCAGGGGCCATCACTGGCATTATGACCAGGGCGACTGGAAAGAAACCAAGATCACTCCCGATCTCTGGGAAATCTCCTATGCAGTTACCAAACGCCGCACCGGGCATGCGCCGGAAGGCTCCGGCGTACCGGTAGGCACGGCTTATCACTGGTACATCCTGGCACATCAAAGCGCCGTAAAACTGGATGCTAACGATTACGCCACTACGATGACGGGGCTTAAATTCAAAATCGCCCACAAGCGCGCGGATAAAAACAAATGGAGCACATCAGGACCAACACAAAGGAAGCACCTTATCGCCTTTCTGAAAAAATTCATCGCACAACTGGAAAGTGAGGTGATCCCGCTGGAATTTGAACTGAATGGTAAAAGCTATAAAGGAGAAGCGGTGCCTATATCGGAAACCTGCGCCAATGGCGTGTGTTATGAAGCGGAAGTGATGTTGAACGATGAAGCCATCGGGATTATCCGTTGCGCTAAAAGCGGCTGGAAGATGGACCTGGTGAAAGATAAGAAACTGATAGACGCTATTGGTAACAGTATAAGCTTATGGTTTGAATAGCAGGGAGGAATTACTTCCCCCCTGCATACTTCTTTTATAATTTATAACCCGGGTTTTGTACCAGGTTAGGATTTGCATCCAGTTGCGCCTGCGGAATGGGGAACAACTGGCGGAAAGGCTGATCGGCCGGGTGGAACTGCCAGGCGCTGTTCCATTTGCCAAAGCGGATCAGGTCCTGACGGCGGCAACCCTCCCAGATAAACTCACGGCCACGCTCTGCCAGCAGGTTATCAAACGTGAGCGTAAGCAACGGTTTGGCAGTGTCGAAGCTGCGTGCCCGCACCTGGTTTACCAGGGTGAGCGCAGGACCAGCCTGACCCGTACGCAGCAGTGCCTCCGCCTTGAGCATCAGCGCATCTGCATAACGGAAAATAACAAGGTCGTTATCCTGGTCTGAATAAGCAGTATTTTTCTGGATCTCATATTTAACGATACGCACCCCTTCTGTTTGCGTGGCATTGGCCAGGTCGCCTATTGTGCTGGTAAAGATCAGCGGCGCTCCCTGCTCTGTTTTCAATGGCGTGCCATCCTGCGCATATTGCTGTCCTTCAAGGAACATGGTTTTACGCTTGTCGTCGTTGTCGAACGACTCATAGAACGCCTTTAATGTACACCATCCATTCCACGGGGAACTGGGCAGTCCGTAAGTATAACGGCTGTTGTAGTGCAGCGTAAGATAGTGCAGCATCATACCTTTGGCGTTGATGGCATCATAAGGCACCACGAAAATATTCTCTTTTGAATTTTCATTTTTGGTGGAGAAATTAGAAAAATAATTGGGTTCCAGCTGGTATCCTATGGCAGTAACGGAATCGCACATACGAATACAATCTGCCCAGCGTTGGGTACCGGTATATACTTCGGCATTGGCGTATAGTTTTGCCAGCAACATAAAAGCCATGCCTTTGGTTACTTTCCCATAATTCTTTGTATCCAGGGTGGATGGTAATATGGCCAGGTTATCTTTGACCTCCTTTTCAATGAACGTGAATACTTCTGCGCGGGGTGTGTTCTTTGGCGGTTCTGTTTGATCAAAGGAAGTAACTACAGGCACATTGCCAAAGGCATCCATGGCGAGGTAATAGTGATAAGCGCGCAGCACTTTCATCTGGCCAATGATCTGGTCTTTGGTAGGAAGCACCACGGACGAACCTTCCAGCTTTTGCAGGATGGCATTCACCGGGTTCACACCATCGCGGTAAATGAAGTTCCACATGTCGTTGATGTACTGGTGAGTAATGGGAAATTCATGGCTGATGAGTACACGCCATAAACCGCCTTCGTTCCAGTCCGCACCACGCGATGGCACCGTGGTTTCATCGGTAGTTACTTCATTCATTTTCCAGTAGCTGTCGCGGTACCCGCGCATTTTGGCATAAGCGCCGTTGGCAAATGCGTTGAGTTCATCTTCCGTTTTGAGGAAGTTTTCATCGGTACCCCTGTCGTAAAATGTTTCGTCGAGTTTGGTGCAGCTGAATGCCGAACAGATCATGCCGGCCAGCAGGGTATATTTAAAGAATGCTGATTTCATATTGATGGTTTTTATTTAAAGTTTACCGTAAAGCCTACTGCGAAAGAACGTGTTTTCGGATATACGTTACGGTTATCAATACCCGGCGCAAGGCCGTCTATAGGTAGTTCCGGATCCAGGCCGGAATATTTGGTGATCACGAACAGGTTTTGCCCGGAGATATATACCCTCGGGTTGGCAAACAGCTTGCTGTTGGCAGCGGGAATGCTGTAACCAAGCGAGAAGTTGTCCAGCCGCAGGAACGCGCCGTTTTCAATGAAGCGATCGGATACGTAGGTACCGCGGATATCGCTATCGGCATACTTCGCCATGGCATTGCGGCCGGGCAAACGGCTGAAGCGGTCGCTCAGTACCAGGTCTGTAGCGTTGAAGATCTGGTAGCCAAAGAGACTGCGCAGTAAAAAGTTCAGGTCAAAATTCTTATAGCGGAAAGTATTCGCCAAACCTGCCTGGTATTTCGGTAAGCCATTACCCGCCACGCGGCTGTCGCTGCGGAAATCGAAACTGCCGCTGCCGTCAATATCTTCAAACTGCTGGTTGCCATTGGCATCAATACCGGTATAATGCGGGATGTAAAAGGTACCAATGGAATAACCCGGTACTACTTTCACGATCTGCACAGCGGTAAGACCGCGGGCGCCCACCGTACCATCATAAATGGCATCACTTTTAAACTGGTCGTTGGCAATAGACAGGATCTCGTTATAGTTACGGGAAATATTAAAGGAAGCGTTCCAGCTGAAATCCTTGTGATCAATGATCGCACCGCTGAGCGACAACTCCACCCCTTTGTTGCTGATCTTACCCACGTTGGCCAGCATAGATGGGAACAGGTAAGGCGGCGAGGGCACGTTGTAGTTGAACAGCAGGTCTTTGGTGCGCTTGTCGTAATATTCCAGTGTTCCGCTGAGGCGTCCTTTAAACATGGTGAAGTCAAACCCGGCGTTAAATTGTGCAGCGGATTCCCAGCGCAGGTTGGGATTTTCGTTCTGCCCTATCTGGTAGGAAGTAACCCAGCGGCCGTTGTCCAGCACCTTACCACCGGGACTGTAAGTGAGCGGTGATTTATAGTTCTGGATCTCCTGGTTACCCGTAACGCCATAGCCTACACGAAATTTCAGGTCCTGCAGCCAGCTGCTGTTCTGCAGGAAAGGTTCCTGCGTAATACGCCATGCCAGTGAGGCAGAGGGGAAGGTACCCCATTTCTTATCTTTACCAAAACGGGTGGAACCATCACGGCGCACGGTACCGGTGAGCAGGTATTTATCGTTGTAGCTGTAGAACACACGGCCTATAAAAGACACCAGCGAGTTTTCTTCCGCCCCCGAAGCCACTGCCGGCTGATCGCCCTGTCCTGCCCCGAGATTGTTATAACTGAAAATATCGGATACAAACTGTGTATTACCTGCCGACATGCTGTTCCTGAAAAAGTTCTGGTAGGAATAGCCCGCTGTTACTTTCACCACATTTTTCCGCCATTGCTGGTTGTAAGTGAAATAGGTCTCCAGTGTTTTATTATCCCAGGTTTGGGAAGCGCGGGTGGCGGTACCGTTGCTGCCAGCGCCTTCTATTACCGGCGATTCTTTTGAATAATACAAACCGCGGTCGCTGGAAGCGCGTTCAAGTCCAAGGAGCAGGTCGTAGGTAAGGTGACTGGTAATATCATACGTAGCTTTTGCGGAACCTATAAATTTATTCAGGGCCCGCTGGTGTCTGATCTGGTTGGCCAGGGCAACGGGATTGTAGTTGTCGTTGATGTCCAGTTTTTCAAACCAGGAACCATCTGCATTATAAACAGGCGCTGTTGGGTTGTAGGCAATGGCCTGTTCCCAGATGCGGTTATCGCCGTTACCATCCGGATCGGTGCCTACATATTTGTTCTTTTCTCCTACATAGTTCATGGAGAGGCCGAGGCGCAGGCGGTTGTCGAAAACGCCCTGGTCCAGCGTGATGCGGCCAATGATGCGTTCCAGGCCGGAGTTCAGTACCACGCCTTCATTGTTGAGATAGTTCACAGATGCGCTGTAGCGGGTATTGTCTTTTCCGCCGCTCATCGATAAATTATGGCTATGGCTGATACCCGTGCGGGTAATGGCTTTCTGCCAGTTGGTAGAAGACCCGAGGTCAAATGCCGAGGCATCAATATTATTATCTTTCAGGTATTTGCGATAGTCTGATGCGCTGAGCACATCATAGGTGTTCGACATCTTTTCCATACCTATATAACCGCTGTAGGATACCTGTGTAACGCCTTCCTTACCGCGACGTGTAGTAACAATGATAACGCCATTGGCGCCCCTGGAACCGTAAATGGCTGCTGCCGATGCATCTTTCAACACATCAATAGATACGATATCATCCGGCGGCACGGCGTTGATGTCGATACCGGGAATACCGTCTACCACGAACAGCGGCTGGCTGCTGGCAGAGAGCGAAGAGGCGCCCCGGAGACTGATGCTGATCTTACCGTTGGGGTTACCACCGGGTTTGCTGATCACGAGGCCGGCTACTTTTCCCTGCAATACCTGTACGGGATTGCTGATAATACCTTTATTAAATTCTTTAGGGGTGATGCTTACAATGGATCCGGTGAGGTCTTTTTTCTGAGCGGCGCCATACCCGATCACTACTACTTCCGTAAGGGCGCTGGACGACTTTTTCAGTTGCACCTCCATGGAGGCTTTCACCGGGAGCTCCAGCGGCTCATAACCTACATAGCGGAACAGCAGCGTACCACCAGCGGGAGCATCGAGGGTGAAATTCCCTTTTTCATCAGTAACGGTGCCGATAGCGGTACCTTTTACCTGTACCGTAACCCCCAGCAGCGATGCATGGTCATCGGCGCCGGTGACATGGCCTTTCACGCGGATGTTTTCCCAGGCCGTGTTTTCGGGGATGATCACCACCAGGTGGCCCTCCAGCTCTTTCCAGGCAAAGCCGCTGCCGGAAAGAACCTTATCCAGCACCTTTTCCAGCGGCTCTTCCGCAGCGGTGATGCTCACCCGCTGCTGCAGGTCTACTTTACGGTTGCTGTACAGGAAACGTACATCGGACTGGCCGGCGATGCGGTCCAGTACCTTTTTTATTTCCGTGTCCTTTACATTAAGGCTGATACGTTTCTGGGAATACCCGGTGGCAGCCACCTGCATACAGGAAAGTAAAACAATAAAGAATGATAGCTTCATAATGATCAAATGCTTGAGCATGGCGGTTCTTCGCCGGCATGCATCCGATTGGTTGACTTTTTCCATAAATTTGTGATGATAGGTGATACAATAGCAAGGCCCTGCCATCCCGTCCAAAGGGGCCGGCGCTTTGCTGATAAGCCTTCACACAGGGAATGTTCGTAGCATTTCCTGTGCTTTTTTTCATTGAACTGTTTACAGGTTTTCTAGTTTTTCATAACTGATTTTTAGGTGAACGTGCTAATAAATGATGATCCGCGCGCTTTGATTATCAAAATGGAACTCTTCTGTTAGTTGTAAAGCCTCCAGCGCCTGGGTAATGCTTTCAGAAGCAAAGGAGCCGCTGAATATATAGTTTTTCACTGCTTCGTTTTTAAATTCAATTTTAACGCCGTACCAGCGTTCCAGCAGTTTGGCCAGCTGATCAAACCGGAGCGCTTCAAACTGGAGGCGGTTGCTTACCCATGCCGTTTCCGACAGGGTGCTGTCAATTACCGGTAAGCTGGCGGCTTTTGCCATGGCTACTTTTGATACCACCGGTTTTATCATTAATTTTTTTTCCGGAGATGCCGGCGCCGTAGTGCTGCCGATGGCCAGCTTTTCGTACGGGCGTAGCCGTACTTTCTGTTCCGGCGCTTTATCGAGATATACTTCCACTGCGCCTTCCAGCAGGGTGGTTTCATATTGTGCGTCTTCCGGGTAGGCTTTTACGTTAAAAGCCGTACCAAGTGCATGGATGTTCATAGTGGCGGCATGCACCACAAAAGGGCGGGCAGGGTCCTTTGCCACTTCAAAGAAAGCTTCTCCATCCAGCCATATTTCCCGGGTGCGGGCATTCAGCCGGCAGGTAAGATGGCTGGAGGCGTTCAGGTGCACCATAGTGCCATCGCTGAGGCGGAAATGCCGGCGTTCGCCGTTGCGGGTTTCCACCAGCTGCAGTTCTTTCTGCCAGCGGGTTCCCTGCCACAGGTGATAACCTGCTGTACACAGCAGTCCGGCCAGGGCGGCGGCAGCCACCCATTTCCACCAGGCCACAACTTTTACAGTCGCTTTACCGGCGGGTTCCGCTTTTGCCATCATCTCACTAAAAACAACCGCAGGAGGCGCTTCCGGTTCCGGCGCCGAATGCCAGTATTGTTCCAGCAAGGCTACGTGCTGCGCCCATTCCGGGTGTTGCAGCAGTAAAGCCGCCAGTTCCTCCCGGCCGCTTTCATCCAGCGTGCCGCTGAGTTTTGCCGTTATTAATTCATCCAGGCGATGATGGTGCATAAGTGCTGTTTAAATGTTCCCAGGGAGAGAGACACGAAAGAGAAGGCGATTACCTACAGCCGGTAAAAAATTTTTCAGGGAACATGAATTTTGGGGCCCGCGTCCCTGCTGTATTGCTGCAAGGCTTCGCGCAGGCGGCTGGTAGCGCGAACCAGCTGGGTTTCTACGGTGCGCGGGGAAATTTCCAGGAGCAGGGCCACCTCTTTATATTTAAATCCTTCCTCCCGGATCAGGCGGAAAATAGTACGGCCCTGGGGCGAAAGGGTGGCGATGGCTTTATCCAGCCATTGCTGCATTTCCTTCCATTCCAGTTGCGGGTGTACATCTCCCGCAAGCGGGGCGCTTTCTGCTTCCAGTTCCAGCCACTGGTGTTTCTGCTCATCGCGGTGATGGTTGTAGCAGCGGTTGCGGACAGCGGTATATAAGTAGGTTTTCAGATACAGGATTGGTTCACCTTCCCTGCGGTTTTTCCAAAGCTGCACAAATACATCCGACACAATTTCTTCCGCCGCTTCCCTGCTGATGGCCAGGTCTGTTGCAAAACGCACCAAACGGGGATAAAAATGATTAAACAACTGCCGGAACGATTGCTGATCGTCCGCCTTGCAAACCGCATCCCACAGTACCTGTAAATCAATTGCTGGCATACTTCCTTATTAGACGAAAAACATTCCCCGTCAAAATAGCTAAATAATTATGATTTTCAAGTGCTGAAAAGTAAAGATGGCATAAAGCCGGCCCATCAGATGCCAAAAAGGCATCCGGAATAAACTGGAGATAAATTTGAGCCGCTTCCCTATTATGGATAACTCAATTTCATTTCTTACGCATCAGGCGTCGAACGATAGGAGTTTATTAGATGCCTATTCTCAAACCGTTACCGGCGTAGTGGGTACTGTAGCCGAATCGGTGGTACATATAGAAGTACAGAAGAAGGTAAGCGACCAGCGAACGCGGGAAAGGCGTACGCAGGGAGGCACCGGTTCCGGCTTCATTATTTCTTCCGATGGTTTTATTATTACCAACAACCACGTAGTGGAAAATGCCGACAGTATTAAAGTGTCGTTTACAGACGGCCGGCGGGTGAATGCAGAGATCAAAGGGACCGACCCATCCACCGATATTGCTGTATTAAAGATCGATGAAAGCGGATTAAAGGCCATGCCGCTGGCAGATTCTTCTGCGCTGCAGGTAGGGCAGATCGCCATTGCCATCGGCAACCCGATGGGATTGCAATACACCGTTACCGCCGGCGTGGTAAGCGCACTAGGCCGTACGTTGCGGGCCAGCAACGGCAGGCTGATCGATAACGTGATCCAGACCGATGCCGCTCTCAACCCCGGTAACAGCGGTGGCCCGCTGGTAAACTCATCAGGACAGGTAATTGGTGTGAACACGGCGGTGATTGCCTCCGCACAGGGACTTTGCTTTGCCATCTCCTCCAACCTGGCCGCACAAATTGCGGGGCAGCTTATCCTCCACGGTAAGATCCGCAGGGCGCAACTGGGAATTGCCGCCCAACCGGTAAACCTCAGCAGCAGGATGATTGGCGCCAACAAGCTGAATACCCATACCGGCGTATACGTGTTTGAAACCGTGCCCGATGGCAACTTCTATAACAGCGAACTGCATATTGGCGATATCATTATCGCTTTCGACGGCAAACCGGTAACTTCTGTTGATGACCTGCATCTGCTGTTATCCGATAAACAGATCGGCAGGAAGATCCCCGTTGAAATACTAAGGGGTGGCAGGAAACAGGTAGTGGAAGTGATTCCCGGCGAAATAAAAAATTAATAGTGGCACCTGAAAAATGAGGCTGTTCCGGAGCTGTATGCTCCGGGGCAGCTTTTTTTTATGCCTGCCCCGGAAAAAATATTTCATAAGTAAACAAACATTTACTTACTTTGCAATAACAATTAACTTATGCGACCTAAAAATTTAGAGAAAGAGGAAGCCATCCGCACTATTGCCTTGCAGATCATCGCCGGAGAGGGACTGGAAAACCTTACCATGCAGAAGCTGGCAAAAGCGGCCAACATATCGCCCAGAACGATTTATATAAAGTATAAGGATA
>NZ_DATMTE010000111.1:0-11667 GCF_035564935.1 Chitinophaga sp.
AATAAATCTGTTCATACAGAAAGTATTGATAATATTGTGATCTGTTTTAAAATTAGCCTAAAAAAATCGGGTTACAATGATTGAAATACAACAATTCACTTTTGGTCCCTTACAAGAAAACACTTTCCTGCTTATTAACGGAAAAAAGGAATGTATAATTATAGACCCAGGGTGTTATTTTCAGGACGAAAGAAAAGAATTATTACAATATATACAAACGCAGGGGTTAAATGTTATAAGATTATTGAATACACACTGCCACTTTGATCATATATTCGGTAATAAACTGGTATCAGATACGTATAAAGTGCGCCCGGAGTTTCATGAGCTGGAACAGCCGGTACTGGACAATTCCCAGCGGGCGGCAGGGATGTATAATATTCCCTTTGATCCCTCCCCTGAGGCAGGCCGCTACCTGGTGGAAGGGGAAAAGATCCTTTTCGGTACCGATGAATTAACGATATTGTTTACTCCTGGCCATTCTCCGGGGAGCGTAGCCTTTTATTGCCCCGGCCAGCATTTCGTGATCGGCGGCGATGTTTTGTTTTACCAGAGCATTGGCCGTACAGATCTCCCGGGCGGTAATCATGCTACCCTGCTGAAAAGTATCCGGGAACAGTTGTTTGTATTACCGGATGAGGTGAGGGTATTCCCAGGCCACGGGCCCGCCACCACTATTGGTTTTGAGAAAAAACACAATCCTTTCCTGGTAGAGTAGTTTACACTTTAATAAACTTCCCGATCACCGGTAACCGGGCAAACTCCTTCTTCTCCATACGGAAAATAAACCAGGCATAGGCCGCAAAAAGAACCGTTGCCACTGCGAGGGGAAGGGGCTTAAGGGCGTAAATATCTTTAGGCGACAGCACCACTGCATTGAGCCAGCTGAACAGGAAGTAAATGCCGGTAGCCAGCCCCATGTAAGTAATTAATTTGGGGAGATGGTAAGGGATCGGGTAATACTTCTGCCCCAGTACATAGCAAATCACCATCTGTATAAAGTAGCATACCATGGTGGCCAGTGCAGCGCCATAATACCCCATTACCGGTATCCACCAGTAGTTCAGCAGGAAGGCCAGCACGGCAGTGATGATAGTGATCACCGCGCCTGTTTTGGTGCGGTCTGTGAGCTTAAACCAGATAGTAAGGTTGTAATAAATACCCAGGAACATGTTGGCCAGCAGCAATACGGGCACAATACGCATGCCCTGGTAATAGAAAGGCACCCGCAGGAATGCTTTCCATATATTCAGGTAAAGACTTACAAACAGGAACATAAAGCAAAGCATGATCACAAACAGCTTCATGATCCGGGCATACATTTTCCTCGGATCGCCGCTTTCCGCCTGCTTAAAGAAAAAAGGCTCCGCACCTAACCGGAATGCCTGTATGAACATGGTGATCAGGATAGCCAGCTTATAGTTGGCGCTGTAAAGGGCAATGATCTCCTTTTTTGCTTCCATGTCATCGCCGGGGAGGAACTGGGGTAAAAACCAGGCCCTGTCGAATGTTTCATTCACCATGCCGGCCATACCCACTATGATCAGCGGAAGCGCGTAATGCATCATTTGTTTCCATAACCTGGCATCGAACTTCCATTCTATTTTACGGATCTGTGGCAGGAATAGCACCAGCGTAAGCGCGCTGCCCAGCATATTGCTCAGGTAAATATAGCCCGTCTGGTCGCTGCCGCTTTGTAGGTCTGGCAGCCAGTGATGCCCCGCTGCATACAGTTTGGGGCAGATCACCAGGAAGAAAATATTGAAAAAGATAGTAGTAACTATACCGGCTATACGAATGGCGGCATATTTCACAGGCCGTCCTTCCAGCCGCAACTGCGCAAAAGGAATGGCTGTGAGCGCATCAATGCCCATCAGGAGCACCACGTAAGTGTAATAAGTAGGATGTCCGTTGAGCCCCGCCAGTTCCCCGGCATAGGAATTAATGACCGGCGACCGCAGCAGCAACAGCAAAATGGTGATGCTGACGGTAGAAAGTAACAGGGAAATGGTGGAAGTGCCCAGCACATGCGCCTGATTCTCCTTTTTTGCAAAACGGAAGAAAGCCGTTTCCATACCATAGGTGAGCACAATATTGGCAAACGGGATATAGGCGTATACGTTGGACATCTCCCCGAAAGATGCACGGGTTAAGATAGTCAGATAAAAGGGGGTAAGGAAATAGTTGAGCAGTTTGCTCACTATATTACTTAATCCGTAAAATACCGTTTGTCCTGCCAGGTTCTTGATACTCAATTCCCAAAATATTTTGACGCAAATTACGAATTACGGATTACGAATTGCGGATTAATGGAAGAAACGGGCGCATAATAGCTGCAGCACGGTTTTTCCGCAGGTAGCCTATTCAAATCCACCCCTTCTTTGCTGCTTCTTGTCGGACTGCCTTTTCTTAGATTCCATCCTTTTCTCCCGCGCAGCTTTGGATGGCCGGGTAGGTACTCTTTTTTTACGGGGAATGAGCGCTTTGCTGATCAGTTCATTCATTTTGGAGATCACTTCCTGCTTGTTGCCCAGTTGGGTACGTTCCGTTTGGGACTTTACCTGGAGCAAACCGTCTGCATTGATGCGGTTCGACAACTTCTCCGACAGCACTGTTTTTTGCTCCTGGGTTAACAACGCAGAAGCCATTACATCAAAGTAACCTTCCACCATGGTTTCCACCTTATTCACATTTTGCCCGCCGCTGCCGCCGCTGCGGGCGGTACGGAATGTGATTTCAGGGGCCACATTAATATTCATTTTATCTTAATTTATAATATAAAAGATGCTTTAGGAAGGGCAATTTATTAAAACTAGAGGGAATAGCGTTGTTTTTACTGTTAGGCAGCGGGCTTCCTGCATTCATGCAAGACTTAAAGCATCTTAAAATTACGTGGAATAGCGTTGTTTTTACTGTCAGGTAGCGGGCTTCCTGCATTCATGCAAGACTTAAAGCATCTTAAAACTACGTGGAATAGCGTTGTTTTTACTGTTAGAAAGCGGACTTCCTGCCTCCATGCAAGACTTAAAACATCTTAAAACTACTTGAATAGCGTTGTTTTTACTATTAGGCAGCAGGCTTCCTTCATCCATGCAAGACTTAAAGCATCTTAAAACTACGGGGAATGACCTCGTTTTCACTGTTTAACAGCACCTGCCTGCATCCATGCGGCCTCCAGGTATTATAAATTATACGGGATCAGGTAAACATTGTTGCTGTCCTTCGATACGGCAACAGGGTTATCATTTAACTGCAAACTATATATTTCAATACCACAGCAGCCAACTGATCTTGTCAGGAAATTCAGTTTGTCCAGGGTGGCTTTATCAGGCCGGCCTATGCGTAAAGACTGAGGCCCAAATACAGAAAAGTATAACAGCGCTGTATTATTGGGCGTATCTATCACCTGCTTCACTTGAATGGTGGTATCTTTCATCCGGATGCTGATACTGTCTCCAGCGGTATACGTGCATACGGGCCATACACAAGATCATGGCCTGTTCCGGGCGCCACCAGTCTGAATTTACAGATAGGTGCCATATAATCGCACATAATACCTTCACAGGGGCTCTTCTCTGAAGCATCTTTACAGGCGGCGAATAAAAACAAACCGGCAATTAAAAGGAAGTAAATACGGACCATAGCGTGTAATGATTTTGGTGCCTGTTAAACGTAATCAGCCCGGATATGTTACAGATACAAACGATTTGCCTTAAATTTCCGGCGTTAAACGAAAACCTATGAGAGTAGTCATACAACGTGTAAGTTCAGCGGCAGTTACGGTAGACGGAGCTGTAACCGGTGAAATCCAGCAAGGTCTGCTGGTGCTGCTGGGCATAGAAGATATTGATACAGAGGAAGACATCCGCTGGCTGAGCGCCAAAATAGTGAATCTCCGGATCTTTAATGATGGGGAGGGAGTAATGAACTTGTCTGTTAAAGATATTCATGGTGATCTTTTACTGGTAAGCCAGTTTACCTTGCACGCTTCCACGAAAAAGGGCAACCGCCCTTCGTATATTCGTGCCAGTAAGCCCGATGTAGCCATTCCCCTGTATGAAAAAATGATAGTACAGCTGGAGCAGGACATGGGCACCGTTATTCAACGGGGAATTTTTGGCGCCGATATGAAAGTATCACTGTTGAACGATGGCCCGGTCACTATTATCATCGACACACATAACCGGGAATAAGAGCAATCTGTTATCTTTAATAAATAAAAACTAATCCATGACCATTCAGGAAGCCCAGGAAAAAATTGATAACTGGATCAACACCACTGGTGTACGCTATTTCAGTGAGCTCACCAATATGGCTATCCTCACGGAAGAAGTGGGAGAAGTGGCTCGTATCATGGCCCGCAAGTATGGCGACCAGTCATCAAAAGAAAGCGATAATAAAAAACTGCTGGCAGATGAACTGGCGGATGTGATGTGGGTACTGCTTTGCATCGCCAATCAAACCGGTATCGATATGACGGTTGCCCTGGAAAAGAATTTTGACAAGAAAAATATCCGTGATGCGCAACGGCATCATAACAACCCTAAACTGAAATCATAATACAGCCTGCACACTTTTTGTTTGCTGTTACTAAAATGCTGCTATGAAAAAAAAGAGCAAGCTGAAGGTCTTCTGGCAGGTGCTGAAGCAATCCGGTAGCGATTTTATTGATGATAAAGTGATGAAGCTCAGCGCCGCACTGGCCTATTATACCATATTCTCGGTAGCTCCTATGCTGATCATTATTATCTTCCTGTGCGACCTGTTCCTGGGGAGAGACGCCATAGAAGGCAATATCTACGGGCAAATCAGGGGGCTGGTAGGCAATGAAGCCGCCATACAGATCCAGGCCATGATTAAAAACGCTTCCCTCTCGGGCGATATGAGCTGGGCTACTATAGTAGGGTTTATTACGCTGATTATAGGCGCCACCGGGGTGTTTGCGGAAATACAGGACTCTATTAACCACATCTGGCGACTGAAATCCAAGCCCAAGAAAAATGGGCTGCTGCGGATGATACTGAACAGGTTATTGTCTTTTTCGCTGGTGGTGAGCCTGGGATTCATCCTGCTGGTATCCTTAGCCATTAACGGTTTGGTGGAATTATTTTCTTCGCTGGTGGTGAGCCTGCTTCCGGGCAGGGTTACATCAAGTATTCTTTTTTCCCTGGCCGACTTTGTAGTACCCTTCCTGGTAATTACCACTTTATTTGCCATCATCTTCAAAGTACTGCCGGATGCCAGGATCAAGTGGAAGGATGTACGGGTGGGCGCTATGGCTACTGCCATCCTTTTTATGATCGGCAAGTTTGCCATTGGTTATTATCTCGGCGCCAGCAAGGTAAGCTCCACTTACGGCGCTGCCGGCTCTATCGTTATCATATTGTTATGGGTATACTATTCCGCAGCTATCCTCTATTTTGGGGCCGTATTTACCCGCAATTATGTGCAGTATTTCGGTGAACAGATTTACCCTAATGACTACGCCGTTTGGATCAAACAAATTGAAGTGCCCCACGAGCCGGAAGCCGTTCAGGAAGGGTAGTCAAAATATTATAGATTATTTAATAATCGCATACGTATTTTCAAAATTGGCCTTTATCTTTGCGCCACTATGTCTACAGATCAGAATAAATTCCAGGCGATCATATCGCATTGTAAAGAATATGGTTTTGTTTTTCAGTCCAGCGAAATTTACGATGGGCTCAGCGCTGTATATGACTACGGTCAGTACGGTTCGGAACTGAAGAAAAACATTAAGGATTATTGGTGGAAAAGCATGACCCAGTTGCACGAAAATATCGTGGGGATCGATGCCGCCATCTTCATGCATCCTACTACCTGGAAAGCATCCGGACATGTGGATAATTTCAGCGACCCGATGATCGATAACAAGGATAGTAATAAACGCTACCGCGTTGATCACCTCATTGAAGGTTATGCAGAAACATTACCCACCGAAGCCGGCAATGCCCTCCTGGCACAGATGGATGAGCTGCTGAAGGAAAACGACTTCGCAGGCCTCAAAGCACTCATAGAAAGCAACAAAATAAAATGTGCCATAAGCGGCACTTCCAACTGGACAGATGTACGCCAGTTTAACCTGATGTTCTCCACACAACTGGGCAGTGTGACCGATGAAGCCAGCGAAATTTACCTGCGCCCTGAAACGGCCCAGGGTATCTTCGTCAACTTCCTGAACGTGCAGAAAACCGGCAGGATGAAAGTGCCGTTTGGTATTGCACAAATCGGTAAAGCCTTCAGGAATGAGATTGTGGCCCGGCAGTTTATTTTCCGTATGCGTGAGTTTGAGCAGATGGAAATGCAGTTCTTTGTTCGCCCCGGCACCCAGCAGGAATGGTATGAGAAATGGAAAGAAGAGCGTATGCAGTGGCACCTGAGCCTCGGCACCGATCCTGCGAAATACCAGTTCAAAAACCACATTAAATTGGCGCACTACGCAGATGCCGCCGTGGATATTGAATATGAATTTCCGTTCGGATTTAAGGAAGTGGAAGGTATCCACTCCCGTACTGATTTCGATCTGAAACAACATCAGGAATACAGCAAGAAAAAAATGCAGTATTTCGATACAGAAATCAACCAGAACTATGTTCCTTACGTGATAGAAACTTCTATCGGCCTGGATCGTATGTTCCTGTTAACGATCTGTAATGCTTATGCGGAAGAGGATCTGAGCACACCGGAGAAACAGGATAGCCGCGTAGTACTTCGCCTGCCAGCTAAACTGGCGCCGGTTAAACTGGCTATTTTCCCGCTTACCAAGAAAGATGGTTTACCGGAACTCGCCAGGGAGCTGATGGATGATTGTAAACACGCATTCTATTGCTTCTATGAAGAAAAGGATGCCATCGGTAAACGCTACCGCCGCCAGGACGCTATTGGTACACCATTCTGCGTTACCATTGATCACCAGACCAAAGAAGATGGCACTGTTACCATCCGTCATCGTGATAGCATGGAGCAGGAACGTATCCCGCTGAGCGAAGTGAAAGCGCTGGTGTTAAGCAAAATCCTTTAATTGCATTTAACAGACAAGGCTGCAACCATTATATTTTATAAGGGTTGCAGCCTTTTTATTTTCCCAAATATTGTTGACAAATCCTGTCACTTAATATAAACCCCGAGCCGGATCATTGTAATGAGGATTTCCCTGTTACGCAGCAGCAGTTTAATAATGCGGGGAAAGGGAGCATACTTTACCCATATAATTCCTGGTGTATATCATGCCGGTCGTACCCCATGGCCTGGATCCGCTGTTTAGCCTCATCAATCATGGCTTTCCAGCCGCAAAGAAAGAAATTAGCCGGGCGTTTCTCCTGCAACAGCTCCTCGTAAACATTGTGTACATAACCCTTTTTGCCGCCCCAGTTTTCTTCTCTTGATAGAGTAGGTATGTAATTGAAATCCGGCAGGGAGGCCGCCAGTTGCTGCATTTCAGCAGCATACAACAGGTCGTGCTGGTAACGGACCCCAAAAATAAGATGAATAGGCGCATGGGGAACCCCATGCAGATGAATATAATTAGCCATGGACCGGAACGGTGCAATACCCGTACCCGTGCAAATCAGGAACAATTCCTTATCTAACTGCTCCGGCAGTACGAAAACGCCCTGCGGCCCGCGCAGCAGCAGCTCGCTCCCCTCCTTTATTTCATTGAACAGGTAGGTGCTTCCCAATCCGCCTTCCAGTAAAACGATCACCAGCTCAATGATATTGGTGCCGTCCGGGTGGGAGGCAATGGAATAGCTACGCCAGCGTTTGTTCTTTTTCTCGTGGATAGGAAGATCCAGGGTGACGAATTGTCCCGGTTTAAAATCAAACCGTTCCATGTCCGGTACCTGTATCCAAAAACGGCGCGTATTATGGGTTTCGTCCACCAACTTAGTTACGATTCCGGTATGCCATAGGTCCAGCATGGAAGTTGAGTTTGGTCTTATTGAATATAGTGAAAATTTGGGATTCTGCTATGGAGATATTTTCTTATTTATTTTATTTATCATGACAAACGGGGGCGGTTGCCGCTAAATATTCTTCAGTTATCAAATTTCAAAATCGGTAAATCTTCGTACCTTTGCATTCTTCATGAATTTACAGGCTGTATTACAACTATTTCAACGTGATCCGCGCCTGCAGTCGCTGGTGAAGGGGATACAATTACCCACCCCACAATACTTTCAGCTTTCCTCCATTAGTGGAAGTGCAATAAACTTTGTGGCAGTGAGCACCTGGGCGCAAGCAGATGCGAACCATCTTTTTATCTTAAACGATAAAGAGGAGGCAGCCTATTTCCATAACGACCTGGAACAACTCAGCCAGGCACTGGATATTTTTTATTTCCCGGATTCCTTTAAGAAAGCTGGCCAGTTTCATGAAATCAACAGCAGCCACAGCATGCTGCGCACAGAAGCGCTCATGAAATTTTCCGGGGATGCGGTAAGGAAAAAAATACTGGTCACCTACCCCGAAGCCCTCTGGGAAAAAGTGGCTGGCAACCAGGCTTTCAGCGCCAATATGGTGCAGCTGAAAGTAGGCGATGTACTAAAGGTAGATCCGCTGCTGGAACAACTCATCGGCTGGGGCTTTCATGCTACCGATTTTGTATATGAGCCCGGCCAGTACGCAGTAAGGGGAGGCATCCTGGATATCTATTCGTTTGGTAATGAAAAACCTTACCGTATCGAATTATTCGGGGAAGATATAGACTCTATCCGCCTGTTTGACCCCGAGTCGCAACTTAGCGAACGGAAGCTCACACAGGTAACCCTGATTGCCAACATGGACACCCACGCGGCAGATCATAGCAAAACGCCGCTTACCCAATTCCTGCCTGCCAACACCGTGGTATGGATGAAAGATCCTTCCTACGTAAAAGGCGTGATTGAGCAAATGGAACAACGGCTGGACGACTTCCTGCAAACCGGTCAGAAAGTAAAGGTAGATGAAGATGAAGAAATGACGCTGAAGGAAGACGACTTTGTAAAAGCCACACCTTTACTGGAACAATTGCTGCAAAAGCCCACCATTGTATTTGGTAACAAAGACTGGCTCACAGACAACGGTTACCAGCCGCAGCTCATTACTTTCGATACACAGGAACAACCCGTATTTAACCGGCAGTTCGACCTGCTGATCAAAGATCTCGGAAAACATAACAGCAATAAATACTCCCTCTTTATATTCTCAGACAACCCGCGTCAGCTGGAGCGTTTACGCAGTATATTCGAGGATCTCAAAGCAGATTTTGTATTCTTCCCCATCCCCGTTGCTATCAGCAGCGGGTTCATTGATCACTCGCTGAAACTGGCATGTTATACCGATCACCAGATCTTCCAGCGCTTCCACAAATACAAGGTAAAACAAGCCTACAACAAGAATAAGGCGATTACCATGAAAACCTTGCGGGAGCTGCAGGCCGGCGATTTTGTAACACATATTGATCACGGTGTAGGAATGTACAGCGGACTGCAGAAAATTGAAGTGGGTGGCAAAATGCAGGAAGCCATCCGCATCATTTACAAAAACAACGACCTGTTGTATGTAAATATCAACTCCCTGCATAAGATCAGTAAATACACCGGCAAAGAAGGCGTAGAACCTAAAGTAAATAAACTGGGCAGCGATGCCTGGGATAAGCTGAAGGAGAAAGCCAAAACGCAGGTAAAAGATATTGCAAAAGACCTTATACAACTGTATGCGGTACGTAAAGCCCAGCAAGGCTTTGCACATACCCCCGATACCTATCTGCAAACAGAACTGGAAGCGTCTTTCATTTATGAAGATACGCCTGACCAGAGTAAAGCTACCGCCGATGTGAAACGCGATATGGAATCGCCTGCACCGATGGACAGACTCGTATGCGGAGATGTAGGCTTTGGTAAAACAGAAGTAGCCATCCGGGCAGCGTTTAAATCTATTGTAGATGGTAAACAGGCGGCCGTGCTGGTGCCTACCACCATCCTGGCATTCCAGCACTATAAAACATTTGCAGATCGTCTGAAAGACTTCCCCTGCACCGTTGACTATCTCAACAGGTTCAAATCTTCCAAAGAAAAAAAGGAAACGCTTAAACGCCTTGAAGAAGGAAAAATAGATATCATTATTGGCACGCACGCCTTACTGGGCAAGGAAGTGAAGTTTAAAGACCTCGGTGTGCTGGTGGTGGATGAAGAACAAAAATTCGGTGTTTCTGCCAAAGAAAAACTGAAACAGATAAAACATAACGTAGATACGCTCACCCTAACGGCAACGCCTATACCGCGTACGCTGCAGTTTTCATTAATGGGTGCGCGCGACCTTTCCGTTATCAATACGCCGCCGCCTAACCGCCAGGCCATTGAAACGGAAGTACAGGTGTTTAACCAGGACCTGATCCGCGAAGCCATTTACTATGAAGCAGAAAGAGGCGGACAGGTATATTTCATTCACAACAGGGTGAAAGGCTTAAAAGAAATGGCCGGCCTGATCCAGGGGCTCTGCCCGGACCTGTCTATTGCTACGGCACACGGACAACTGGAAGGACACCAGCTGGAAGAAGTGATCCTCGATTTTATTGACCGCAAATATGATGTGCTGGTATGCACCAATATCGTGGAAAGCGGCGTGGATATTCCCAATGCCAATACCATCATCATTAATAACGCCCATCATTTCGGGCTCAGCGACCTGCATCAGCTGCGCGGCCGCGTAGGACGCAGTAATAAAAAAGCCTTCTGTTACCTGCTGGCGCCGCCTATGAGCACCCTGCCATCCGATAGCCGTAAACGCCTGCAAACACTGGAACAACATAGTGAACTGGGCAGCGGTTTCCAGATCGCTATGCGCGACCTTGATATCCGCGGCGCCGGTAACCTGCTGGGCGGCGAACAAAGTGGCTTCATGGCGGAAATAGGCTTCGACATGTACCAGAAGATCCTGGATGAAGCCATCCGCGAACTGAAACAAAATGAATTTCGCGACCTGTTTAAAGATCAGCTGGAAGAAAAGAAGGATTTCGTGAGCGACTGTACCATCGATACAGACCTGGAAATACTCATTCCCGATACTTATATTGAAAGCATCCAGGAAAGACTGAACCTTTACCAGGAGCTGGATAATATCACGGAAGAAGGCAAATTACAGGCTTTCGCCAATGATATGATAGACCGCTTCGGTCCTATGCCGGAGCCGGTGAAAGACCTGCTCACTGCTATCCGCTGCCGCTGGATGGCCATACAGCTCGGCTTCGAAAAAATGATGCTGAAAGAAGAAAACCTGCGCTGCTATTTTATCAATAACCCTGATTCCCCTTATTTTGAATCCCCTACGTTCAATCATATATTAACGTATATACAAACCCGTACCAACAACGCCAAACTGAAACAGGTAGGTAAAAACTTTATGCTGGTAGCATCACGCATCCGCCATATGAACGACCTGTACGACTTCCTGAAAGCGATGACAGATAGCCGGAAATAATTCTTCCCTGTAACATAATTCCTTTGTAATCGTTTCATAGTTAATATGAAATGTATAATTCTATTTCTGTAACTATTGCATTAACAAAATTTTATAAAACCCCTTTTGTGGAAACACTTTTAAACCCTGCATCATGAGGGCATAAATAACAACAAACACAAATTTTTTAACAATAGAAAACTTCGACAC
>NZ_DATMTE010000112.1:0-4948 GCF_035564935.1 Chitinophaga sp.
TGCGTATGTTGGGGTTAGCATCCAGTTCTCTTTGTGGTATGGGCAAAATAACTTTTGTACTTGGCCACGATACCGGTATCGTTTTATCACTCGCCAGGAATTTGGTGAATGAACGTTTTGTTCTGATTAAATCGAACAGCCGATGCCCTTCAAAAGCCAGTTCCTTTCTACGTTCCAGCAGGATCGCCTCCAGGAGTGCCGGCCCTGTAGCTGTTACCGGCAGGGCATTATGATCGGCGCGCTGTGTTACCACTTCCAGGTCAGCCTGTGCTTCCGCGGTGCTTCCAAGGTGTGCCGCTGCTTCTGCGTGAATGAGATACAATTCCGCCAGCCGCATCACTTTAATACTTTCCGTAAACGTGCTTACATCTTTATATTTGGTGATGATGTTTGCAGGATCTTCGCCGCCGTTGCCGGAGCGTTTTCCTTTCTGCAGAAAGTCCCTTCTTACATCTGTAGCCTGGTAGATGTTGTACATGTTATCGGTAGCCAATACATCGCCATATCCATCCTGGCTGAACATATAACTTAAGCCGTCTGTATTGCGGTTATCTACTGCTGTATTGATGATCTCAAAAACTGTTTCGTTGTTATTGGTGATCTTAAAATCGCTCACCAGCTTTTCGTTGGGCAGCAGTGCGTATTTGTTCGACTGTATTACCTCGCCGGCGTATTTGGCTGCGCCCTGCCAGTCTTCTTTGTATAAAAGGATCCTCGACAGCAATGCTTTGGCGGAATAAACATTGATCCTTCCGGAGGAAAACTCCGTGCTTTTACTTCCTTTAAACCCGGAGATAGCTGCTGTGAGGTCGCTGATAATCTGCGCATAAGTATCTTTCATACTGCTGCGGGAGGGCGACTGCACCGAATCTACATTCGTAACTGTTACAATGGGAATGCCCATATGCGTGGCTCCCGGTGTATAGTTATACGGTTGCGCAAACATGCGTGCAATATCAAAGAACACCAGTGCGCGTAATGCGTATGCTTCCGCTACTATCTGTTTAGCCTCTGTACTGTCGGCCGCCGATGGCAGCAGTGAAATACGGGGGCCTTTCATGATCACCATATTGGCATTGGCCACTACGGCGTATAACTGGTTCCACGAATCGGTCGTATACTGGTCGTTGGCCGTTACGATGTACTGGTCCTGGTTGCGGTACCGGTTGCTGTTGATAACGCTGATAAAACCGTTATCCGACCGGAGGTCCGGCAACAGCGGCATAGTACGTCCATAATAGTTTTCATTTTGCATCAGGGAATACACGCCGTTGATGGCTGCCCGTAAGCCGGGCAGGTCTGTGATAGCGCGGTCTGTTTCTGTTGACTGATCCGGCCGCTGATCAAGGAAATCCTTGCTGCAGGCGCTGAATAAGCCAGCCAGTAGAAGCAATACCCCGTATGTATATTTCTTTTGCATGAATACCTTTAAAAATTTACATCCAATCCTACCAGGAATGTTTTGAAAACCGGTGGCCGCTGATCGTAATCACCTGTTACCGGTACTTCCGGGTCCATGGTGAGATATTTGTCTTTTACGTATGTCCATAAATTATTGCCGCGCACATACACTTTCACTTCGCTGATATTGGCTTTCTTCAACCAGTTTTGTTGCAGGTTGTAGGCCAGCATCAGATCGCGCAGGCGGATGAAACTACCGTCGTACAGGAACCTGGATGAGCTTTGGTTGCTCAGGCCGGATTGCGTGCCGCCGAAAACCACTTTGGGTACATTGGTCACATCACCCGGGTGTTGCCAGCGTTTCTCATAAATGAGGCGCGACATTTTTGCGCCGCCCCCGAATCCGCCGCTGCCGTCTGATTCGGTGAATGTGCCCCAATTGTCGTATACTTTATTTCCCCAGTTACAAAAGAACTGGAAGCTCAGATCAAATCCTTTATAACTAAAGTAGTTGGTAATGCCGCCGTAAAATGTTGGTAATGCACTTCCCTGGTTAAAGCGCTGGGCTTCACCGTAAGATTTGGTAGTAGCGGTTTTGGAACCATCCTTATACCACAGCGCTTCACCGGTTTGCGGATCTGCGCCTGCAAATCCGACGAGGAAGAACTGGTAAAAGTCCGTGCCCGGCTCCCTTTTATAGGGAGGGCTGGTCATCGGGTTGTCCAGTCGTGTGATCCTATTGTTCAGGGTAGAGATGTTGGCATCTGTACGCCATGAAAATTGATTTTCTCTTTTTGCGATGATATTGCGGGAGGAAAGAGATATTTCCCAGCCGCTGTTTTTCATCTCCCCGTTATTCCTGAAAACGGTAGTAATACCATTTGCAGATGATACCGGTACATTCAGCAATAGCCTTGAAGTGGTTCTGTTATAATATTTAATGGTACCAGATAACCGGTTTTTGAGCACCGCGAAATCCAGTCCTATATTGAATGGCCTGTTCTGTTCCCATGTAAGGAAAGGATTGGGGTATTGCGTAAGCACATACCCCGGTTTCCCATCATAATCATTTGCCGGGCTGTAAAGCGACAATGAAGCATAATTATCAATAGCCTGGTTTCCGTTGCTGCCGTAGCTGGCTCTTAATTTTAATTCGTTGATAACATTTACATCCTGGAGGAAGGGTTCGCGGTAAATATTCCACGCTGTTCCTATAGACCAGAATGCAGCACTTCTTTTCCTGCGGCCAAATCTTGAAGAGGCATCCCTTCTGATGGAGGCTGTCAGGTAATATTTCTGCTTGTAATCGTAACTGTTGTTCAGGAATAATCCTGTAAGTGAATTGGCGCTGGATACGGAGGATACGCTTTCCGGTTTGGAGGCATCCGCCAGCAGTTGCAGATCCGGCAGCAGGTTTGATGCTGCGGAAGAGTTGCCGCTGTTGGTGGTTTTCTGCGCTTCATATCCTACAAACGTATTGATCCCGTGATAACCCCATCGCCTGTTGAACCGCAGGATATTGGTAGATACCCAGTTATTCCACAGGTTGTTGTTTACCGATACCCAGCCATTGGTATTTCTCCCGTCTCCGAATCCCGGTGCAAAAAACGAATTGCTCCGGGCGTAGTTCAGGTCGAGACTGATTTTTGTTTCAAACGAAAGAAAATCAGTGAAGGCGTATTTGGCGCCGGCGCCGCCCAGCATACCATAGATGGTGCCGGTGCGGGTATCGCCATTCAGCACGGCTACCGGGTTAAAGGTATTGTTGTAGCTGAAGTCGTAGCTGCCATCCGGGTTGTAAATTTTCAGCCAGGGTTGCAAGCGTACGAGCGAGCGTACCGGGTTAGCCATTAAACCTACATCTCCTACTGCGTTTGCGCGCTGATAGGATAAGGAAAGGTTTACATCAAACGACAGGCGGTTGGTAGCCTGGTTGCTCAGGTTGAGTTTACCGGTCATCCGCTTGTAGTCTACTCCTTTCAGGGCTGATTTGGAATCGTATAAGCCGCCGGAAACATAAAATTTTGTTTTATTACTTCCGCCTGCAGCAGATAAATTGGCTTGTGTATAGCTTCCATGGCGGGTGAGCACATCGATCCAATTGGTACTAACGGTAGTATCCACGCCACGTGCGCGGAGTTCCCGCTGAAAACCGGCTTCGCCTGTGCCATCCGCTTTATGCGCCCATCCTTCGCGGAGCAGTTCCATCATCTCTTTGGTATTGAGCGGATAGTTTGCCTGCGGGATGGTGAGCTGGTTGCTGCCTCTTTGTACGGCTGCGCTGATCTTTGTTCTGCCCTGGCTGCCGGTTTTGGTCGTGATCAGGATCACGCCGTTGGCAGCGCGGGAGCCATAGATCGATGCGGAAGCCGCATCTTTTAAAATAGAAATAGACGCGATATCTGCGCTGTTAATTCCTGCCAGGGTATTCACATTATAATCGGTGAGGTTGTCTGTTACCACCGGTGTGCCGTCTACCACGTAAAGTGGCGAGCTGCCAGCGGTAATAGATCCTATGCCGCGTATATGAATACTGGGTATGGAACCGGGCTGGCCGGAACCATTGGTAGATTGTAAGCCGGGTACATTGCCTTGTAAGCTTTCCTGGAAGCTGCTACGGGGCGCTTTATCATACAATGAAGCGTTTACCATAGTAGCTGAACCTGTCAAAGAACTTTTTGTTTGCACGCCATAGGCCACTACCACCACTTCGTTCAATCCTTTGGAATCGTCTTTCAGCATGATGTTGAGGTGAGATGAATTGGTTATCGTCACCCGGTGTTCTTCATAACCGATGAAAGAACAGATCAACGTTGCTGAAGAAGGCGCCTCCATGCGGAACTCACCATCCTCATTCGTAGTAGTACCCTTATTAAGACCTGCAATACGTAAACTCACACCTGGTAAAGGATGTCCGAAAACATCGGTTACCGTTCCACTGATACTGATATTCCTGATCTCTTTGTCTTCCGGCGCTATTGCCACCAGTGTGGCGGAAAGCTGTTTGAAAGTGAGACCGGTATGCTGAAGTATCTTCTTTAAGATATCTTCTGTCAAAGCATTGCTTTCATTCAACGACACTTTTTTGCCTGCCGGAATCAGATCGTTGCGGTATACGAAACGGTACCCGCTTTTCTTTTCGATCATCTTCAGGAGCCGTGGCAGTGGCACTGAATCTGCTTTGAGGGAAATGCGCCGGTCCTGCTGACCGAAGACATTTCCTGTTATATGCAAACAGGTAATAAGAATAATAAAGGACACCAGTTTCATTATCAGTACAACTTTTCCCTATGTTTTTATACGCAAAAGGATTCATAATGTATGATTTTTTTCCATACATTTATGGTTGTAAAAGGTCATAAAACTACGACAGGACTACATTGCCAAGTGAAGCTAACTGCCGTTTGATCTCAACAAAGGGGGTAAATGTTTGCAGCATTTGCCCTTTTTTTATTTGAGAGGTATCGATTTTCTTTTAACGTTTCCCCTTTTACTGGGTAATGAATACTTCATTGCTTATGATGCGGCAATGAAATGATGTTGTAAC